>NZ_WQQD01000028.1:144059-235894 GCF_018785605.1 Blautia sp. MCC270 | reverse complement strand
TACTACATGGTATTTACAGGAATAGACGACATTGTTGTTTGATTTATATGTTGTGTTCATATTTATATTATACTATGGTTTATAAGACGCATTGGATAAAAAAAACACCGTCTCACAGACAGTGCACCTCATTTCATGCAACTGGCTACCATTTTACAGGCCCTATAGCTTTGCGTCCCAGACTTTCATCTGGTTTGCCGATCATCCTTATTAAGCTTTTATACGTATCCTAAAAAACTGGTTTTATTATACTACAGCGCTCTACTTTACACAAGAAAAAACATTACCGTTTTAACGCTTGAAAACACAAAAAAAGAGATTGCTCCAAAACAGAGAAAAATACTTTATCCCCACAAAAAGAAATCCCCGCTGTCTGACTGAAATCAGACAACAGGGATTTTTTATCAGATCATCCGATCGCTGCGATCACTTCTACCTCACAGAGAACGTTCTTTGGCAGTGTCTTGACTGCAACACAGGAACGTGCAGGTTTATTTACGAAATATTTGGCATATACTTCATTAAATGCCGCAAAATCGTTCATATCTGTAAGGAAGCATACTGTCTTGACTGCATTCTCATAGCTGGAACCGGCAGCTTCCAGAACTGCTCCGAGATTCTTCATAACACGGTCAGCCTGCTCCTCGATGGTTGTGCCAACTACCTCTCCAGTTGCCGGATCCACCGGGATCTGACCGGATGTGTAAAGTGTATCTCCATGGATGATAGCCTGGGAGTATGGTCCGATTGCTGCAGGTGCTTTGTCTGTATGTACTGTCTTCATAATAGAATTCCCCTTTCATGAACATTTCGGATACTTCTCTGGCGGAAATATCCATCAGGATCTTGCTCAGCTGTTTTTTATTCTAACTCACAGATCACCCCTGGTCAAGGTCCATATTCAGATAATTATAAACAATACCGGAAATATCCCGGATATGCGAAACTGCGTCCCCAGGTTTACAGTCTTCTGACATCACACAGAGGATATATGTAGTCTTTTCTCCATATACAATGGCGATATCATGCTGGTCCGTATCCGTTTCTCCAGTCTTATTTGCAATTTCCACGGACACAGATATCCCGCTGGGGATCTTAGTAGTAACCTGCTGGTTCAGAAGCAGGTTCAGCATAGCCTCCGAAGCTTCTTTCGATACACATTCTCCTTTATAGATCCGGGAAAGAAGCTCTGCGCAGTCTTTTACGGAAGTGGTGTTCCTGCCACCGAGGCCGACGTCCTTTGAAGAGGACGGGCTTAAGATGTGCTGTACGGAAGTATCTGCAAATTTCTGTTCCGCAAGAAATCCATTTACAGCCTGTGCTCCGTCCTTAAAAACACCCGATGCTGTCTGCAGACGTACCAGCTCATTAAAGGATTCATTGTCACTGACTGTGATCATATTCCAGAGAAGGTCATTGACCTTTGTGGATACGGACGGATCTGTAACATCTTTTTTCATTTTTGCCGCTTCGTTCTGAAGGACTGCATCCATGTTGGCATAGGTCTGGGCCATGACAAACACTTTGATCAGACTGGCTGAGTACAGTGACTGACTGTTCTGTTCAAACTCCTGATCACTGGTTAGATCCTTTACATAAACGCTCCATGTACCCTCATAGGTTCCAAGAAGATCCGCAAGCCGTTTCTCAAGGCCATCCATTCCCAGATCTTTCGTCTCGACTTTTCCGGATTTATCCACGGAAAATCCCTCCGGAGTCTCTCCCTCTTCCTGGAGCAGAACGCCGTTTTCTCCGCCAAAATAATAATATCCGTCAAACATCTGTCCTGCAGCATTCATTTCCAGATAATGGATACCTGGATCTGTAACCATTTTTCCATATTCATCAAAATAATACAGCCCGTTGTATGTTGTTTTGTCCACCACCAGCTCATCCATATAACGTACCTGTGGAGAAGCGCTGAGTTTTCCCAGATTGTTTACCATATAACAGCCGTCAAAAGAAACTTCCTCACCGCTACCGTCTTTTGCCGGAGCCTTCAGATCGGTGATCTGGACCATATGCGAGTTTCCCGCTGTAAATTTACCGCTTTCGTCGTGATAATAATATCCATCAAAAACCGTTCCGTCGATCTCAAAATGATCAAAATAATACACTGCCGGAGTATTTTCTTTGGTTCCATCTTCATTCAGGCAGTAAAAGCCATTGCTTTTCAGAATATATTTCCCGCTTTCACCGGGAATTGGAAGTATCTGGGACTCCTCCGTAACAGAACCAAGGCTTCCCTGTGCCGTCTGCTGCACTGTTGTCGCAAAAACCGGCTGTGCGAGCATCACTGTGCTCAGACAAAATGCCAATGCTTTATATATTTTTTTTCGTCTCATATACTTCTTTCACTTTTCTTATGATCCTATTTTACAGTTTCTTGTCCTGATCCGGCATCCACACATTCCTCCAGTGATTTTCCAGATAAAGACTCTATAAGTATATCGGATTTCTCCGTTCTGTCAAGTAAACCTCTTCCAGAACGTCTCCACTGCACCTTCTACCGTATCCAGCCTGCAGCCTGTACGGTCCTGCCATTCCCTGGGAAAGATTTCCTGGTAATCCCGATCCCAGAAGCGGTCATCCAAAAGCAATATCACGCCTTTGTCCTCTTTTGTGCGGATCACGCGCCCGGCGGCCTGAAGCACCTTGTTCATACCCGGGTAGCGATATGCATAATCAAAACCACAGTGATTCTTTTTATCGTAATACTCTTTCAAGATCTCACGCTGACTGCCGATCTGGGGAAGTCCGGTTCCTACGATCACTGCCCCGATCAGACTTTCCCCTGTCAGATCAACACCCTCAGAAAAAATTCCTCCAAGGACACAGAACCCTACCAGGGTACCTTCCCGTTCCTGAAATTCCTCCAAAAATCCTTCCCGTTCCTGTTCTGTCATATCCGGCGTCTGACACACGCAGCGCACCCAGTCTACGGAAAATTCTTCCTCATAAACTTGCAGTACGTCTTCCATAAGACGATACGACGGAAAAAACACCATATAATTTCCCTGCCTCTGCCAGACACATCTGGCAATATATCCGGCGATCTTCCGATATTCTGCACGATTTCTCCGGGTATACCGGCTGCTTACGTCGCTGCCGATAAGAATCCTGCGGTTTTCTTTTGGGAAAGGAGACTGCACATAAATCCCATAGGCATCACGGTCTGTTGTCAAAAGCTCCCGGTAATAGAGCATGGGAAACATTGTAGCTGAAAAGAAAATAGCACTTTTCCCTTTTTTCAGGTATTCTCCCAGATTTTCTGCCGGGTTCACACAGAACAGCCTCAGACGAAATCCTTCTTCTGCGCTGTTTTCGGTATATACTACATAATTTTCATCTACCAGCTCTGAAACATTTAAAAAATCACGCACTATAAAATAAAATTCCAGTATTTTCCTGCGTAGTTCTTCTTCCAGTTCTTTTTCCTCCAGTATTTCTTCCAGTTCACCTGATATCGTAAGAAATGTGATCGGCAGTACTCCGGGATTGGGAAGCACCTGATACCCTTTTCCTGTTTCCGCAAGATTCTCTTCCAGTTCCATCATCTGGCGATTTGCTTTATCCAGTGTTCTGGCCAGTTTTGAAAACCTCTTTCTTATCTTCTTTCGAAGTGCTACCAGACTCTGACGGGAAATACCGGCACTGTACATCTCTCTGCCACGTTCTACCAGATTATGTGCCTCATCAATCAGAAAAATATGATCCCCGGAAATATTTTCCCCGAAAAAACGTTTCAGATGAACATTGGGATCAAACACGTAATTATAATCACAGATGATCCCGTCTACCCAGATTGAAAGATCCAGACACATTTCAAAAGGGCACACCTGCCATTTTTCTGCATGAGCACGGATCACTTCTCTGGAATATACCTCTTCAGTGGTCCAGAGCTCATAAACCGCATCATTTACCCGGTCAAAATGCCCCTTTGCATAAGGACATTTCTCCGGTGTACATTCCGGAGTATCCTGAAAACACAGCTTTTCCTTTGCCGTGATCGCCGTTACCTTGAATTTCAGACCTTTTTCCCGCAGGATGTGAAATGCCTCCTGCGCCACAGTTCCTGTGATGGTTTTTGCGGTAAGATAAAAAAGTGTTTCACCTTTTCCCTCACCGATGGCGCGCACGGACGGAAAAATGGCAGACATGGTTTTTCCCACACCGGTAGGCGCCTGAACAAATAAGGTCTTCCCGCTGGAAACCGTATGGTACACACCACTAACGATATCCCGCTGCCCTTCTCTGTATGGAAACGGAAACTGCAGATCCTTCATGGATGCATTTCTCTCTTTTTTCCAGTTAAGAGAATATGCGATCCATTTGTGATAGGCATCCAGAAGTTTCTGATACCAGCCTTTAAGCTCCTCTATGGAAAAATCCTCACGAAATCTCCTGGTTTCTTCCGTCTCAAGATGAGCGTAGGTCATCTGAATGTGGATTTCAGAAATCCCTTCTTTTTCTCCCCAGATCATTCCGTAACACATGGCCTGGGCACGGTGGACAGGTATTGGCATGTCCATTGCCTGGACATTTCCGTAAGTCCCCTTGATCTCATCAATATAAACGGCTCCGTCCTCTGTAAAGATCCCATCTGCACGGCCCTCGACCTGAATGACCACATCGTCGTATTCACTTTCTTTTTTCAGAGAAACCTCTGCCTGATAATCGCCCTTCATACTCCGCTGTATCTTGCGGTGAAGCCTTCCGCCTTTTAACATGGCTTCCTTATCTCCGGATGTCCCACTGCTGTTATCCAGATCTCCGCTCCTCAGTATAAATTCCACAAGATTTCTGACAGAAATCCGCACTCTTGGTTTTTCCATATTTTCACTCCCGGCAGCTACCGGAATTCCAGTCCGGCAGCTATTCTTTTTCCATGCTATACCAGAATTATACCATAAAATATGATTCGAAAGCTTCCCATAATAAAAAGGACGCATGTTCTGCTTTTCTTCTCATGAACTGCGCCCTTTTATCACCGTTTTTCTTTATTCATATTTCTCAACCTACTGCATACTTGGAAAGAACACGATTAAAATCCTCATCCTCTCCGTAACACTTTACTGTCAGAGTCTTTGTCAGATCCAGACTCAAAAGTCCGAGGATCGACTTTGCATCAATGATAATACGGTTATAAAATACATCAATATCAAAATTACATCTGCTGGCTGCATTGACAAACTCCTGTGCACTTTTTTCATCCAGTTTGATCTGTTTCTCCATAGCTGACCGCCTGCCTTTCTGATTTTTTCATATTTCAGTTTTACACAAAAGTTAAGTTTTTGTCAATACTGTTTATTTCATATCAAACTTTTTTCGACACAATGTACAATATCTTTGTCTTTCCTTTGGAAATCCTGTTGAATTTGATTGTATTATTTTTAGATAAATCTTGGATTTTTTCCAAAAAAAACCGCCGCAGGACGGTATGTTACACGTACTGCGGCGGTTTTAAATAAATCGGATATTCGGAATCCGCTTCGCTACTTCCTCATAAACAAAATCCGTTTCCGGATTTATATCAATCGGATATTCGAAATCCGCTTCGCTACTTTCTCATAAACAAAATCCGTTTCCGGATTTTGTTTATATCCGTGTCAGAACAAAAATATCGTAGATTGCTCTGACTGCTTTTTCGAAATCACGATTCTCTACACCGATGATGATATTCAGCTCACTGGAACCCTGGTCGATCATTTTTACGTTTACATTTGCATGGGCAAGAGCAGAGAAGATCCTTCCTGCAGTGCCTCTCTGGGATTTCATTCCACGACCAACAACTGCGATCAGTGCAAGGTCAGATTCCATCTCCACAAAATCAGGCTGCACCAGACGGTGGATACCTGCGATAACCTGCTGCTCTTTCTCCTCAAATTCGTCCTGATGAACATATACAGTCATGGTATCGATTCCGGATGGTACATGCTCAAAGCTGATCCCCTGATCTTCAAATACCTGAAGTACCTTGCGTCCGAACCCGATCTCACTGTTCATCATGGATTTCTCGATATTAATAGAGCAGAAACCTTTCTTTCCGGCGATACCGGTAATAGTAAATTTCGGCTTCTTACAGGTGCTCTCTACGATCAGAGTACCTTTATCCTCCGGGCTGTTTGTGTTACGGATATTGATTGGAATTCCCTCTTTACGAACCGGGAAAATGGCATCCTCATGAAGAACAGTAGCTCCCATGTAGGAAAGCTCACGAAGCTCTCTGTATGTGATTGCCTCGATAGGCTCCGGATTGTGAACGATACGCGGATCTGTTACAAGAAAACCCGAAACGTCCGTCCAGTTCTCATAAATATCTGCATGGATAGCCTTTGCAACCAGGGAACCTGTCACATCAGAACCACCTCTGGAAAATGTCTTTACTGTGCCATCTGCACATGCGCCGTAAAATCCCGGAATAACCGCATGCTGGGATTTGCTGAGTTTTTTGGAAAGGAGTTTATTGGTCTCCTCCGCTTCCAGATTACCAGCTTTATCAAAACGGATCACAGAAGCTGCATCCACAAAATCATATCCAAGATATGCAGCCATGATCTTACCATTGAGGAACTCTCCTCTGGATGCCGCATACTGGATTCCTGCCTGTGCACGGAAATCCTCATCGATCTTCTTGAACTCCTCCTCAAGAGAAAGGCTCAGTCCGAGTCCCTTGATGATCTCATAATATCGCGCCTTGATCGCATTGATCTTCTCAGTGATATCCTCCCCTTTGGATGCTGCGTCATAACATCCATAAAGCATATCCGTCACTTTGATATCCTCGTCAAATCTCTTTCCCGGAGCTGACGGAACTACATAACGGCGGCTCTCATCACTGCGGATGATATCGCCCACTTTCTGGAACTGCTCCGCATTTGCAAGAGAACTTCCACCGAATTTTACAACTTTTTTCATGATAACACCTCTCACCTGTAATTTCGACTTCCAGCGCCGCCTTTTCACCATTCACTGCAACGCTTTACCACAGAAACCTACGGCTATTTTATTGAATAATTTGTAATTTTGCAAGCCTTTCCGTAACATTTCTGCAAAAAAAATCAAATTATACAAGAGAAAAGTATCTTCTGACCTGTTTCTTATGCACAGTACTGCTTCAGAATGTTCTCGAGAGCTGCAGCGCTGCTTGTGTGACAGCGGCATACCGGAATGGATTTTTTCTTTGCTTCTTCTACTGCGCAGTTTACCATTTTGTGGGAAACGGTACTGGTGAACAGGATCATCAGATCCGGCACCCCGATCTTTTTCTTCATGGCTCCTTTTTCCTTGGCAAAAACTTTCGCCTTGCATCCGAAGCCTTTGCAGATATCCTCATACTGACATACCATTCTTTCATTACCGCCTACAATTACAACGCTCATAATTCACTCTCCTTTGATCTCTGAACTTTTATATGACTGTTTCAAGGTTATTTTAAACTAACTTTACTTTTAAAATATTGAGTTAGCACTTGCTAACTCATTTATTATAATACCATCTCACAAAAAGTTTGTCAAAGGTAATTTTAAATTCTGTCTGATTTTTTATATCCTGTGATCTCACATACTGTAAGTATGCCGTTTTTTACCTGAAAATGAACATCCATTCCTGCAAAAGGCATTCCGTATATCCTCTCTGGATCTTTCTGGTAGGCAGGCCTCGGATCCTCTCTGAGCACGCCTTCCAACGCAGTAAGCTTATCCTCCGGAATCCTTGCCTTCCATTCTTCCGGGATCTCTACCTGCAGAAAATGCTGCTCCACCTTCGTCGCAAAGCCGCCTAGCGCTTCCGGATGGCAGTCTGCCGCAGGCAGATATGGCTTAATATCATAGATAGGGGTTCCATCCATCAGGTCCGCACCGGATACGATCAGTACAGGAGCTTCTTTGCTTTCCAGATCGATCTTTTCAAGCTTCACACAGGATAAGCCTACAGGATTGGGACGGAAGGGCGATCTGGTGGCAAATACGCCCATCCTTTCATTTCCGCCCAGGCGTGGCGGACGTACTGTAGGGGACCAGCTCTCACGGATTGACTGTGAAAACTCCCACAGCAGCCAGATATGCGAAAAATCTTCCAGTCCCTTTACTGCTTCACGTACCCGGTATTCCGGTTCAAAAACAATACAGGCTGTCAGTTCTTCCACTCGACCGCTCTGACGCGGGATTCCGAATTTTGTCGGAAAATCACTTCTGATCCTTGCGATTATCTTCATATCCCTATTCTCCCTTTCACTTGCCAGATATACACCTCATGCGCCTGTTACATAATTCTGCTTTCAATGACTGTCATGTCATTTCCGTCAGATCCTCTTGTAGGCAACACAGTTTTTTTGCCGCTTGGCCTGATAGAGAAGCCTGTCCGCTTCCATCACTCCATCTCTGACCTTACAGCTTCCATATACACCTCCCACGCTCATGGAAAGCCGGATTTCTTTGTATTCCGGCACATCTGCCATTGCGATCTCTTCCCGGATATCTTCCAGCTTCTGCTGAAATACCTTTTCCGGGATTTCTTCAAACATCAGAAGAAATTCGTCTCCTCCATAACGCAGTACCACGTCATCTGCACGCACATGCTCAAAAATCATTCTGACAATGGTACAAAGCGCCGCATCTCCAGCTACATGGCCATAGCTGTCATTGATCTGTTTAAAATTGTCCACGTCGATCATAGCTATAGCCCCCATCTTATCCAGGGATTTCAGCTGTTCCTCAAAATATCTCCGGTTTCTGGCACCAGTCAACGGATCTTCATATAATTCCCGGTTGAATCTGCTGATCTTATCGATCAGAGATCCGCTTCCATAAGCTCCCAGAAAGATCTTATCCGTCATTTTAAAGACCATTTCCATGACAAGAGGTGTCCCGTCTATAACCACATATTTGGCGATTACCTGATAAATGTCATCATTGACGAACTCAAATTTCGTCATTTTGTTTTTACGGGCAAAAACTTTGGCAGAAATACAGTTCTCACATCTTCTGCCTTTATTCCACACTGCAAAGCATTTATGTTCTGCTTCATAAGAACAATCGTCTGAGCCAATATTTACCGGAGCTGTACGGCTGACATCCACCAGTCTTACAATGTCAAAAACCGTCTTCAGCATTTCTATTTCCATATTTACTTCCCGGGCAGTCATAAATACACCCTTATCTTTATCCATAATATTTTCCTGCGTTTCTGAAATATTATATACATTCATGATAACATATTGCACCTCAATTCACAATTGTATTTCATCGTCGTTTATGCTATTGTATAGTGTATAAGAAGCAATATTTTTATCAGGAGGTTTCATATGGCACAGAGACGTACAAAGATAGAAGTACTCAATGAGAAAATTTCCAAAGTAGATTCCAAGATTGCTGCCTGCACTGAAAAGATAGCAGCGCTGGAGGATGAAAAAACTGCACTGGCAGCTCAGCTGGATGAGATCCACAAAGCTGAGAAAAAAGCAAAGGAAGCTGCCGAGCTGAAACGTCTGCTCAAGCTGATGCACAAAAAAGACATTTCCGTGGAAGATCTGGAATCCATGATCTCCAAGGAAGACTGAGACAGAACCTCAACAAATAAAAAACCGGTTTACGAAGAATTTTTTCTTCCAAACCGGTTTTTTTGCGATCTTTCTATGATACGATCTGTATATTTCTGCAATCTTTATATTCTTTGGAACAGCTTTCCGTCAGGATCACCGCTCCGTCAAATGAAAAGAATGTCACCGCACTGATCTGTCCGAATTTGGAGCTGTCAGACACTACGTACTTTTCCAGACACTGCTCCATGGCGGTTCGCTTTACCAGTGCCTCATTGGATTCCGGCGTGGTAAAGCCTTCTCTCTGAGTCATCCCGTTGGTCCCGAAAAAGCCCTTTGTAAAATGATAATTCTTCAACATCTGCATGGCCTGACTTCCGATCACAGCTTCCGTAGATCCCTTCAGTTCTCCGCCGATCAGCAGCACACGGACTCCCATCTGAGCCAGAGCCCTGGCATGGGAAACACCATTGGTGACAAAAGTCGCCCCGGAGCCTTCCAGATGCTCCAGCATATATCCGGTAGTCGTTCCCGCATCCAGATACACAAAATCTTCCGGACGGATCAGAGCTGCCGCATAGGCTGCGATCTTCTTTTTTTCTTCAATATTCAGCTCAACTTTCTGGGCTACGGTAGGCTCATAGGCATTGACAGTATGTTCCAGCGCCACCGCACCGCCAAAAACCCTGGTCAGCTTCCCCGCCTTGTAAAGCGCCGTGATGTCTCTGCGGACCGTAGATTCCGATGCATCTAGGATATCTTTCAGTTCTGTTACCGTAACACTGTTTTTTTCTCTGAGAAGGCCGAGTATGATCTCGTATCTCTGCTCCGTCAGCATTCCTTTTCCTCCTTCAAAAAAGACATCCCGATCGACCGGACCGGGATGCCTTCTGTTCACTCATTCTGAGATTACAGGTTCTCCTGCATGAATTTGCTTACTGCCTCGTATGCTGCATCCTCATCTGCACCATCGAATGTAAAGGTAACCTCATGTCCCTTCTTTACGCCAAGTCCCATAAGTGCAAGAAGCTTTCTGCACTCTACAGTCTTGCCGTCCTTCTCGATAGTGATCTTGGACTCGAAACCTTTTACAAGCTTCACAAGCTCTCCGGCCGGACGTGCATGGATTCCTTCGTTATCTGTTACTACATACTTGAATTCTTTCATTTCTTTATCCTCCAGTTTTTTATTTTAATTTTAAAAAATTTAAGCAACTTTTTTCTTCAGTACCCCGAGAAGTACAGCTGAGATCAGAGTTCCCACAACCAGTGCGACCAGATACATCATTGCATTACCTACAACCGGGAATACGAAGATTCCGCCATGTGGTGCCATCAGTGTACAGTTGAAGAACATGGAAATCGCTCCAGCTGCTGCGGAACCGACGATACAGGACGGAAGTACATGAACCGGGTCAGATGCCGCAAAAGGAATCGCACCTTCTGTGATAAATGCAAGTCCCATAATAAAGTTGGTCGGTCCTGCCTCACGCTCTTCTTTTGTAAATTTGTCTTTAAACAGCAGGGATGCGAGTGCGATGGCACACGGAGGAGTCATACCTCCCACCATAACTGCTGCCATAATGTCATAGTTGCCTGCCGCAATAGCTGCTGTACCAAATACATATGCTGCTTTGTTGAACGGGCCGCCCATATCAATGGCCATCATACCACCAAGAACCAACCCTAAAATTACTTTACTTGAATTTCCCATGCCTGTCAAGGCATTATTTAATCCTGTATTGATACCGCCCATGATCGTCTCTACAACGAAGGTTATACAGAGTCCCATAAGAAGGACACCAGCAGCCGGATAGATCAGTACAGGCGCTATTGGTCCGCTTTGCTGATTCCATCCGAAACCTGACATTCGATGACTTTCTTTCCATCGAAACGATCCATGGGAACCTTGGCATCTGCAGCTACAATGATGCAGTCTGCCTCCCGGATCTCTTGATCCGTAAGTACATTTTTTGCTCCACCGGAGCCTCGTGTCTCTATTTTAATGAAACAGTCTTTCGCCTTCGCTGCTTTTTCCAGTCCCTCTGCTGCCATGTAGGTGTGGGCAATACCTGTGGGGCAGGAAGTAACTGCCAGCAGTTTAGCTCTGGCTCCTTCGGAACTTCCTGTATCTGCCAGTCTTTCATCAATATCTTTTTTCTCCTCATCGGCCTTGTCGATGATCTCCATAAATTCATCTACAGAACCTGCGTTGCGTAAGGATTCTGTAAAATTATCATCTATCAGCATTACGGAAAGCTTGCTGAGTACATCCAGATGAATGTTATCTTCTGTATTCGGTGCTGCGATCAGGAAAAGAAGGGTAACCGGCTCATCATCCAGTGCCTCAAATTCCACGCCGTTTTTTACTACCATGGCAGCAAGTCCCGGTTTCTTTACCGCATCACATTTTCCATGAGGAATGGCGATTCCCTCACCGATTCCTGTCGTACTTTCTTCCTCTCTTAAATACACCTGTTTCCGATAAGCTTCCCTTCTCCTTTCTTCTTTACCCCTCTGTTACCTGTTCATATACTGCCTGAACTTCTTCCCTTGTGGCAAGATTTTCAGAAAATGCACTTGCACTTCCTGCGGAAATCCCCATATGGAATGCATATTCGTGATCCTGTTTTTCCATCCAGCCTGCCATAAAGCCTGCTACCATGGAATCTCCGGCTCCTACGCCATTTACCAGTGTTCCTTTCGGCGCCGGTTTCTCAAACACCTGACCGTTTTCCGCTACCAGGACAGCTCCCTCACCGGCCATTGAGATCAGCACGTTTCTGGCTCCTTTTTCCTGGAGCTTCTTTCCGTAAGGGATCACATCCTGACGGTTCTTGAGCTCTACGCCAAAGATTTCTCCAAGCTCATGGTTATTGGGCTTCACCAGGAACGGATGATACTTCAGGACATTTACAAGAAGATCTCTCGTTGCATCCACAACGATCATCACGCCTTTTCCGTCCAGTCTCGCCATGATCTTCTCATACATATCATCCGGCATAGATGAAGGAATGCTTCCTGCCAGAAAAAGCACATCTCCCTCTTTCAGTGTGTCAAGCTTCTTCATCAGCTCCTGAACCTTTTCAGCGCTGATCTCCGGTCCCATTCCGTTGATCTCAGTTCCATCAATAGATTTCAGCTTCAGGTTGATCCTTGAAACGCCTTCCGGGATCCTGATAAAATCAGATCTCACTCCCATCTCCTCAAGCTTTCTTACAATCTCATCTCCGACGAATCCTGCCATGAAACCAAGTGCTGTATTCTCGATTCCAAGATTCATCAGCACGGTGGAAACGTTGATTCCCTTTCCGCCCGGAAGCATCAGCTCAGAGCTTGTTCGGTTGGTAAGTCCGAGTTTAAAATCCTCCACGGAAACGATATAGTCCAGAGACGGATTAAAAGTAACTGTGCAGATCATTTTTTCTCCTCCCATATCTTTTATCCTGCGGTTTTTGACCGCTTTTTGTTGTTTTTCATTTATTGAACTCAGTATACTTCCAAATTCATTCAAAGTCAATCAAATTACTTCACAAAATTCATGAACGTTTTTGGTTGAGTTTGCACAAAAAACGTGCATCAACCTTAGCTTTCCCTGGTTAATGCACGTTTATCCCTGACTGTATTGGTCACTTTCATTCAAATTCCGTTATAAATCTATGTACCATTCCAAATTCCTGTTTATATTACCTCCATCCTCAGGTACATTTCCCGGAAAGCCGGGTCTTCACATTCCATCACCTTTCCTGAATGTGATAGTTTCGCAATAACATTTATCTGATTTGTTTCTTATTCGCAGTATCTCTGACCATCTTCTGATATCTTCTCATCAGCTCCCTTGTCACTTTGTCTTCCTCAAACCGGATTCCTCCGATCTGACGCACCGGCATGATTCCCATCAGGGAATTTGTGACAAAGCATTCCTGATACCATTTAAGATCCTGAACATAGATATAGGTTTCTTCCACCGCTTCCGTGTCACAGAGATATTCACGGAGGATTCCCGGAAGAAGTCCGCAGCTGACTTTTGGTGTATAGATCACGCCTTTTCGCACAAAGAATACATTACTTACTGTCCCTTCCGATATCTGTTTCTTTGTATTCAGAAACAACCGTTCATCCATTCCTGCTGCTGTAGCATTACGTTTTTCCAGAATACAATCTCCGTAATTCATGGTTTTGTGATATACAAGAGGTGATGTTTCATTTCGTTTTACCTTGCTGACATCCATGATAAAGCCTTTTTCATAATTCTCCGGCGTATAATGATTGGCACGAAGAGAATACACTGCATTTTCCTTTGTAAGCATAAGCTTCAGCGCACAGTGTTCCAGTCCGCCAAATTCTTTCTGCACCCCCGGGCGTTTTTTTTGTTCTTCCAGATATTCTTCGATCCTCTCGGCTGTGATCCCACGTACTGCCGGATCACCCAGCTTCAGGAAATCTGCCGCTCGTTCCAGTCTTTTCAGATGCTTTTCCAGAAGTATGGGGGTTCCCTTTTCTATTCCGATGGTCTCAAATGCTCCCAGACCGAACTGAAAACATTCGTCTAAGGTTATGTTGTTCATTTCCTTTGACCTCCTTATGAAGTGTCCCTGTCAGATTCTCTGATCTGTCCACAGAGCCTTTCACTTTTACCGTTCTGTATGTTTCTCTACTGCAGCGCATCCAGGATCGCTTTCGCCTTCTGCAGAGTCTCCTCGTACTCAAATTCCAGATCTGACTCTGCTGTGATCCCGCCGCCAACGCCAAGGTGATATTTTCCGTTTTTATGAAGAGCTGTACGGATCACGATGTTGAAATCGCAGCTTCCGTCCAGTGTCAGATAGCCGATAGAACCTGTATAAAGATTTCGCTTGCCGTGTTCCAGCTCGTCAATGATCTCCATGGCACGGTATTTCGGCGCACCGGTAATAGAACCGCCGGGGAATGCAGCCTCCAGAAGATCCATAACATTTTTTCCGTCTTCCAGTTCTCCTTCAATATCCGATACCAGATGAAAAACCGTAGCGTATGCTTCCACTGTAAAAAGCTCGGTTACCTTCACGCTTCCCGGTGTACACACCCGGTTCAGATCATTTCGCTCCAGGTCTACGATCATAAGAAGTTCACTCTTATCTTTTCCGGAATCCTGAAGCTCCCGATGGAGCATTTCATCTTCCTCAGATGTTACGCCACGTTTTCTTGTTCCCTTTATAGGACGGGTATTTACATGACGGTCTTTCATCTTCAGAAAACGTTCCGGAGATGCACAGACGATCTGATAATCTCCGAAATCCAGATATCCGCCGAAAGGAGACGGATTATTTTTCCGAAGATCATAAAAAACATCCAGAGGTGGTTTTTCGCTTTCAATGGTCAACTGCTGCGTCATATTGGCAATATAGATATCGCCCTCTATAATATAGCGGATCATCCGGTCTACTGCCTGTTTGTATTCTTCTTTCTCAAAGTTGGGATGAACCTGGATCCTGAATTTCTCACGGTGAGAATTTTCCGTGACCATCCTGTTTCCGGATTCCTTTTTTTCCCCTGTTTCCGATCCTTCCTGTTTCCCCGCCTCTGTAAATTCCCGGATTGCTTTTTCCATCGCTCCGATTTCTGTTGTAGCGTCTGCACTGATTCCGTTTGACACAAGATAGGTTCTTTTTTCCTGACAGTCTTCTATGATAAAACAGTCATAAAACGTCAGAACTGCCTCCGGAACAGTCACAAGATCCTTTTCTCCGGATGATACTCCCATCTGTTTTCTTCCGTAATCATAGGAAAAATATCCTACTGCGCCGGATACGATGGGAAGTCCGCTGCTATTTTTGTCCTCATGGGTATTTAAATATTCCCGCATATAGTCTTCAAAGGTTGTTTCTGTTTCCGGCCTTCCGTTGATGGTAAAGGTCTCTCCGTCCTTTACCAGCTTCAGATACGGGCATCTTCCGATCACAGAATAATGTCCCAGCTCATTGACAAGGGAGGAATCCAGAAATGCTGCTCCGGGTTCCCTCTCGTAGATCCGGAAAATGTCCGCTGCAGGGATGTATGGGGTCAGTTCTTTTATTCTTCGCTGATTTTTGTACATATTTTTACTCCTCCTTCTGAAAATCCTCCGCGATCCTGCAAAAATTCTCAAGAAGCTCATGTCCATATTCCGTACGAACGGCTTCCGGATGGAATTGCACACCGTAGATAGGCAATGCTTTATGGGAAATTCCCATAACAGCACCATCATCAGAAAGCGCATCCACCTGATACTCCTCCGGGATGCTGTCTTCCCGAACAATCAGGGAATGGTATCTTGTCACCTTATATTTCTCCGGCAGGCCTGCAAACACTCCTGTTCCGTGGTTGTGGATCTCTGTTACTTTTCCGTGCATGGGACACACGCCCTTTTCCACTACTGCTCCCGCACAGTGGCCAATCACCTGATGTCCCAGACAGACACCAAGAACAGGAATCCTTCCCTGAAATCTTTTTACGGTATCTACGCAGAACTTCGCATCCCAGGGACGCTTCGGTCCCGGAGAAAGGATGATTCCTTCCGGGTTCAGCTCTTCCAACTCCTCCAGGGTGATCTCATCGCAGCGTCTGACCAGGATCTCTCTTCCAAGTTCCTGAAAATATGCCTTGAGATTATAAACAAATGAATCGAAATTATCGATCATCACATACATGCTTTTTTCCTCCATATCAAGCAGATATTTAAGACTCTCTTTATCGTCTGCTCACAAAAAAAGGGATAACGACGGCATGCCAAAAAGACATGCACAGTCGTTATCCCCTTGCGGTCCGTAATCTGTACGTTCTAATATAAATTGTACTGCTGATTATTTCTGTTTCTTGGTTTCCTCATAATGATGGATGTCTGCCAGTACAGCGTTTACATCAAGTCCGTGTACCATACATGCCTCCTCAAGAGACTCACCGATAGAAGACGGACAGCCGATACAGTGCATTCCTTCCTGCATAAGAATGTATGCAATCTTCTCATCGTATGCAAGCATCTCGCCCATTGTTGTTTCCTTTGTGATTTCCATGATCTATATTCTCCCTTCTGGATCTGTAATCTTACCCGGAATCCCGGTTTCCTGGTTTTTTCCGCAGTTATAATATCATTATAACTGTATCTTCCATAATTGCAAGCCTAAATTTATTCTTTTCATTTTCTGTATTATACCCACTCAGGCAGCAGTTTCCTTTTTTCCCCTGCTCCACTTTTTCATCACATAAATATAATACGGGATCAGAGGGATCAGCGCTGCGATCCATGCGGCAGGATCTGCCAGACATACACCTGCAAAACTTGTTTTTCCTGCAATAAACATAACGATCGCACTTCTTGCCGCCAGTTCAAACACACCGCCCAGCATGGGAACCAAGCCATATCCCAGTCCCTGAAGTCCGTTTCTGTAGAGGAAGATACTTCCAAGGAACGGATATGCCCAGAATACCGTATGAAAATAAGTAACAGAAACATTAATAACATCCGTCTGGGACTTGTCAATAAATAACCAGGTCATGTACTTTCCGAAAAAGAACATTATGATCATAGTGATCACACTCCAGATCAGGACCATGATCTGGGTATATTTCATTCCTGCTTTTACACGGTCCATCTTTCCGGCGCCCCGGTTCTGTCCTACATAGGTTGCCATCGTCGCACCAAAAGCTACAAATACCGTTGCAATGATATTCTGTATTTTTCCCGCAGCGGAAAATCCTGCCATATATACAGAACCGTAAATATTTACCGCACCCTGCACAATAATGGTTCCGATCGCTGTGATGGAAAACTGAAGTCCCATGGGAATACCAAGGGCCAGCAGATAACGGAAGCTGGTAAAAGAAACTTCAAAGTTTTCTTTCTTCAGATGCAGGATCGGGAACTTTTTGATAATATAGATCAGGCAGCAGACTGCGGAAATTGCCTGCGCGATAACCGTAGCATAGGCACAGCCTTCCACTCCCATCCCGATTTTTACAATAAACAGAATATCCAGGAACACATTGATCACTGCCGAAATGATCAGAAAATACAGCGGAGATTTTGAATCTCCAAGTGCACGGAGAAACGCTGCCAGTGAATTATATGCCGCTGTTACAATCAGGCCTGCATAAATAATTCCCATATATCCCTTCACAGATCCCATCAGATCCTCCGGTGAATTCATCAGCCGCAGAATCGGTTCATTCAAAGCCTCAAAGCCAATGGTCATCACAATGGCAAAGGCTGCTGCCAGATAAATGGACATAGCTACGTAATGACGCATCTTATCATATTGCTTCGCCCCGAACCACTGGGATACCAGAATGGCAAAGCCACTGCTCAGTCCGTTAAGCCATCCGGTAACAAAAAACATCAGTGAACCGGTGCTTCCGATTGCAGCCAGCGCATCTACTCCCAGGAACTGCCCCGCAACAATGGAATCCGCAATGTTATAAAACTGCTGAAAAATATTTCCGAGACACATGGGAATCATAAAGCGGATGATCAGGCTCACCGGATTTCCCACGGTCATATCATTGGTCTTGTCCTTTGTCAATTTCAGTCCAACTCCTTTTCCACAAATATAACTATCTTTTATTTTTTAAAAACAATCAATTTACTGATCACATAATTCAATACGATCACAACCACCTGAGCAACAAGTTTCACTGCCATGCTGTTAAATCCAAGCCAGGTGATAAATACCGCAAGGATTGCTTCCTCCACAATCAGAGTAAAGAGCCGTCCTCCGAAAAACGAAGCCATCTGCTTTAAAAATCCGGCGGCGGAATCCACCTGCCCATCGAATACCCATGTCCTGTTTGTAAAATACTGGAACAGTACGCAGACCACCCAGCAGATCACATTGGCAATCAGCGCATTCATGCCCAGGCCCTTATCCAGCCATGCATACAATGCAATGTTCAGAAAAAATGTGAGCCCTCCAAAGAACAGATACATCAGAACTTCCTTATGTTTCTTATAAAAAGGTTCAAATATATTCAGCACCGGAAGATGCATCAGTTTATCAAAAATGTCCTTCTTTTCCTCCACATCCATACCCTTTCTCCTATTCAGTTTAAGCCGTAGCTTTATCATATGTAAACTTATATAACATAGCAAAAAAAATCCCGAATGTCAACGCATTCCAGGATTTTTCTGTTTCTGTATTTGTATCAGAACTGCTCTTTCACTCTTCACTCAGGCCTTCACAGCCCAGCGCATCTTCGTGGATCTGGCGCGCCCATTCTGTGCACATTCCTGTGCGGAAGGACGGATCACATCTTTTGAATAGTCGGAATAGATGCCGTCTTTATATCCCTGCTTTAAGGCTTTCTTTACCAGCTTGTCCTCTCCGGAATGGAAGGTAAGGATTGCTACACGGCCGCCTGGCTTCAGCGCTCCGGGAAGTTTTTCCATAAAATCATAGAGGACCTCGAATTCCCGGTTCACATCAATACGCAGTGCCTGGAAAACTCTCTGGCATGTTTTTTTCACCGTGTCTTTCCTCTCTTTTTCAGGAAGGAAGGACAATGTCTTCTCAATGACTTCTCGAAGCTTCGTAGTGGTATCTATGTGGTTTCCTCTGCGGATCTCATCTGTGATGGCCTTCGCGATCTCCTCACAGTACGGCTCATCGGAATTCTCATCCAGCATTCCTGCAAGCTCTTCTCTTGAAATGGTATCCAGACGCTGTGCTGCGCTGATCCCGGTTTCCTGGTTCAGCCTTAAATCCAGAGGACCATCCACCTTAAAGGAAAAGCCTCTCTTGGGATTGTCGATCTGCATAGAAGACACCCCAAGATCCGCAAGGATAAAATCAAAGCCTCCAACTTCCTCTGCGATCTCATCAATGGTGCAGAAATTCTGGAGTTTAATTGTCAGGATATTTTCTCCGAATCCCTGCTCTGCCAGACGTTTTCTTGTCTTGGCAGATTCTTCCGGGTCCACATCCGTGGCGTACATGTGTCCCTGACCTTTCAGACATTCCAGCATGGCCTTTGTATGCCCACCGTAACCAAGTGTAGCATCAAATCCAACCTGTCCCGGCCTGATCTCCAAAAAATCAATGATCTCTTTTACCATAATGGAAATATGCATTCCAGCCGGTGTGTTTCCCTTGCTGATCACATGTTCAATGGTATCCTTATACTTTTCAGGCTGAAGCTCTTTATATTTCTCCTCGAATTTCTTCGGATATTTTCCTTTATATCGTACACGTCTCTTATGAGGTGTCTGTGATTCCTGATTCATAAAATTCTCCTTATCCTCCGGCTTTATCTGCCCTGTTTCTTTCATGATACCATGAATCCTATTTTTCGTAAACCGTCGGAATACTTCAAAAAATATCATAAAGAAAAAAAAGCCTCTGACAATCTGTATTTCTACAGACTGCCAGAAGCTTTATATATGCTCAGACTGAAACTTCAGCCTGAAATGTATTCTTACTTATGCGTTCTTCTTAGCGATTGCTGCCTGTGCTGCTGCAAGACGAGCGATCGGTACACGGAACGGTGAGCAGGATACATAGTCAAGTCCGATCTCGTTGCAGAACTCTACGGAAGACGGATCTCCACCGTGCTCACCGCAGATACCTACGTGAAGTTTCGGGTTAACCGGTTTTCCAAGCTCGATAGCCATCTTCATAAGTTTGCCGACACCTGTCTGGTCAAGCTTAGCAAATGGATCGTTCTCGAAGATCTTAGCATCATAGTATGCGTTAAGGAACTTACCAGCATCATCACGGGAGAATCCGTATGTCATCTGTGTAAGGTCGTTTGTACCGAAGCAGAAGAAGTCAGCCTCTTTAGCGATATCATCAGCTGTAAGAGCTGCTCTCGGGATCTCGATCATAGTACCAACCTCGTACTCAAGGTCAGAACCTGCTGCTTTGATCTCAGCATCTGCTGTCTCTACAACGAATTTCTTAACATATTTAAGCTCTTTGATGTCACCAACAAGCGGAATCATGATCTCCGGTTTGATGTTCCAATCCGGATGATTCTTCTTAACGTTGATAGCTGCGCGGATAACAGCGCTTGTCTGCATCTTAGCAATCTCTGGATAAGTAACAGCAAGACGGCATCCACGATGTCCCATCATCGGGTTGAACTCGTGAAGGGAAGCGATGATTGTCTTGATCTGCTCTACAGTCTTGCCCTGAGCATCAGCCAGTTTCTTGATGTCCTCTTCCTCTGTAGGAACGAACTCATGAAGTGGCGGATCAAGGAAACGAATTGTTACAGGATTTCCTTCAAGTGCCTCATAGAGTTTCTCGAAGTCTCCCTGCTGCTCCGGAAGGATCTTAGCAAGTGCTGCTTCTCTCTCCTCTACTGTCTCAGAGCAGATCATCTCACGGAATGCATCGATTCTGTTGCCCTCAAAGAACATATGCTCTGTACGGCAAAGACCAATTCCCTCTGCACCAAGCTCACGAGCTTTCTTAGCATCAGCAGGAGTATCAGCGTTTGTACGAACTTTCATTGTTCTGTACTTGTCAGCCCATCCCATGATACGTCCGAACTCACCAGCGATCTTAGCATCTACAGTCGGGATAAGTCCGTCATAGATGTTACCTGTTGTACCATCAATGGAGATTGCATCTCCTTCATGGAACTCTTTACCAGCAAGTGTGAATTTCTTGTTCTCCTCATCCATAGCGATATCGCCGCATCCGGATACACAGCAGGATCCCATACCACGAGCAACTACAGCTGCGTGAGATGTCATACCACCACGAACTGTCAGGATACCCTGAGCAGCTTTCATACCTGTGATATCCTCTGGGGATGTCTCAAGACGAACAAGAACAACTTTCTCTCCTCTTGCAGCCCACTCAACAGCGTCCTCTGCAGAGAATACGATCTTACCGCAAGCAGCTCCTGGAGAAGCACCAAGACCTTTACCCATCGGTGTAGCAGCTTTAAGAGCAGCTGCATCGAACTGCGGATGAAGAAGTGTATCAAGGTTACGAGGATCGATCATTGCAACAGCCTCTTCCTCAGTTCTCATTCCCTCATCAACGAGGTCACAAGCGATCTTAAGAGCAGCCTGTGCAGTTCTCTTACCATTACGTGTCTGAAGCATATACAGTTTACCATGCTCTACAGTAAACTCCATATCCTGCATGTCTCTGTAATGTTTCTCAAGAGTCTCGCAAACCTGTTTGAACTGTACGAATGCTTCCGGGAACTTCTGCTCCATCTCGGAGATGTGCATAGGTGTACGAACACCAGCAACTACGTCCTCGCCCTGTGCATTGGTAAGGAACTCACCGAACAGACCGTTAGCACCTGTAGCAGGGTCACGTGTGAAGGCAACACCTGTACCACAGTCATCACCCATGTTACCGAATGCCATCATCTGTACGTTAACAGCTGTACCCCAGGAATATGGGATATCGTTGTCACGACGATATACGTTCGCACGTGGGTTGTCCCAGGAACGGAATACGGCTTTGATTGCGCCTACCAGCTGCTCCTTCGGATCAGTTGGGAAATCAGAACCGATTTTAGATTTATACTCAGCTTTGAACTGGTCAGCAAGCTCATGCAGGTCAGCAGCTGTAAGCTCAACGTCCTGCTTAACACCTCTCTTAGCTTTCATCTCATCGATGAGCTCCTCGAAGTATTTCTTACCAACTTCCATAACTACGTCAGAGTACATCTGGATGAATCTTCTGTAGCAGTCCCAAGCCCAACGCTCATTGCCGGATTTCTCAGCAAGAGTGTTAACAACTTCTTCATTTAAACCAAGGTTGAGGATTGTGTCCATCATACCTGGCATAGATGCTCTCGCACCAGAACGAACGGATACAAGCAGAGGATTTTCTTTGTCACCGAATTTCTTACCGGTAACTCCTTCCATCTTGGTAATTGCTTCCATGATCTGAGCCATGATCTCATCGTTGATGGATCTGCCATCCTCGTAGTACTGTGTGCAGGCCTCTGTTGTGATTGTGAAGCCCTGCGGTACAGGAAGACCGAGGTTTGTCATCTCAGCAAGGTTGGCACCTTTGCCGCCCAGAAGATTTCTCATAGTAGCATTACCTTCTGTAAACATGTAAACCCATTTTGCCATTTTACATTTTCCTCCTAATTATTGTTCTTTAAAACATAAAAAATGTATGTTTTCTACGCACATAATTATTTTATAGATTTATCCTCCATTAGTCAAGGTTATTCTTCCAAAAAACAGCAATTTCTCTTGTGAAATATGACAGATTTTCCAGTTATATTTTTCACAGATTGTATTTTTCTCGTTATCATCTGAAAAATGTGCTAAAATAGAAAAAAACATGCAGCAATTCCGAGGTAATATTACCCGAATGCTGTCATACAGGAGGTTTATCATGACACGAACGATTGAAAACAACTTTCTTAAGATTTCCGTTTCCGATCACGGTGCTGAACTCACCGGCATCTATGACAAGACTAATGACAGAGAGATCCTCTGGCAGGCAGATCCGGCTTACTGGAAACGCCATGCGCCTGTACTTTTTCCCAACGTGGGACGTAACTACAAAGATATCTGGCGTCTGAACGGAAAGGAATATCCTTCCAGCCAGCACGGCTTTGCAAGAGACAGCGATTTTATCTGCACGGATATCACCGATACTTCCCTTTCCTTTGTCCTTAAGTCCTCTGAAGAAACCCTGAATGTTTATCCGTTTGCTTTCGCTCTGAAGATCACCTACACTCTGAAGAAGCACGACCTAGAAGTATGCTGGGAAGTAGTTAATAATGATTCTGAAACTATGTATTTTACCATCGGCGGCCATCCGGCATTCCGTGTTCCGGTACGTGAAGGCGAATCCCAGAGTGATTACCGTCTTGCTTTTGAAGGCCTGGACACTCTTACCTATCTCCTTATCGATACGTCTGTAGGAACAGTCCTTTCTGACGAGCCACATACACTTTCCCTTGAAAACGGAACCTGTTCCATTGCTCCTCATATGTTTGATAAAGACGCTCTTGTTTTTGATAACGGCCAGATCCAAAAGGCCGGTATCCTCTTCCCGGACGGAACTCCATATCTGACACTTACCAGTGAGGGCTTCCCGAATTTCGGTATCTGGTCCGTACCCGGTGCTCCCTTCGTATGCCTGGAGCCGTGGATGGGACGCTGTGATGACTGTGGTTTTGAAAAGCCTCTTTCCGAAAAAGCAAATATCAATGTGCTGAAACCGGATGAGGAATTTATCAAGAGCTATCAGATCACCGTACACTGAGCTATGATAAAAAAGATCCGCCATACATCGGCTTTTTCAGCTGTCTGTATGACGGATCCTTTTATTTATCTTACTGTCTCAATACGCTCTTATTCTCTCACAAAATGATACTGATAAGCTCTGTACTCCCCAAACTCTGCAGGAAGCGGCATTCCACCATGCATCAGAGCAGCTCCGGAATAGATCCTGCCGGTAGCCTGTTCCTTATAAAGTGCACTCTCATCAAGGCCGCGAAGCTGCACATAATTCACAGTCATATTTCCATGGATCTCCTCCATGACAACATTGAGCAGAACTTCTTCCTGAGAATTTCCAACGATCTCCCATGCACAGACCTCACTCTTAAACGGATCTGTCAGGCGATAGTACCGTCCGTTCTGGATCAGTGGCGCATATTTACGGAATTCCCCAATCTGGCTGCGGACCTCATCTTTTTCTTCCTCAGTCAGCTTCAGAAGATCCAGCTCGTAGCCGAAGGTTCCGGACATGGCAACCACACCTCTGGTATGTAACGGGGTGATCCTTCCTGTCTGATGGTTCGGCACTGCAGACACATGTGCTCCCATGGCCGATACCGGATATCCGAAGGAAGTGCCATACTGGATCCGAAGCCTGTCAATAGCATCAGAGTTGTCGCTGCACCAGATCTGCGGTGTGTAATACAGCATACCTGCGTCAAATCTTCCGCCGCCGCCGCTGCAGCCCTCGATCAGAAGATCCGGATAACGGTTCACCATACGGTCCAGAAAATCGTACAATCCCAGGACATAATCATACATTACACGTCCCTGATCCTTGGTCATTACGGAAAATACATCCATCAGGCTTCGATTCATGTCCCATTTAACGTACTCAATATTGGCATTATCCAATACCGCACTGATCTGTCCAAAGATTCCGTCTACAACTTCTTTTCTGGAAAAATCAAGTACCAGCTGATTTCTGGATCTCACTGGTTTTCTTCCCGGAATCGTAAGTGCCCAGTCCGGATGCTCACGGTAAAGATCACTGTCCTCAGAGATCATCTCCGGCTCGATCCAGATACCGAATTTCACTCCAAGGTCATTGACTCTTTTTACCAGTCCGCCGAGAGTCTCTCCAAGCTTCTTCTCATTGACATACCAGTCCCCAAGACCACTGTTGTCATCGTCACGTTTTCCAAACCAGCCGTCATCCAGAACCAGCATATCGATACCAAGGCTCCTTGCCTCTTTTGCCAGATTATATAAAGTCTCTCCTGTAAAATCAAAATATGCTGCCTCCCAGCTGTTTACCAGCACCGGACGGACCTCTGTCTTATATTTACCACGGCAGATATGATGACGGATGCAACTGTGCAGATTCTGGGAAAGGCGATTCATTCCCTGATCTGTGTAGCTTAAGATCACCTCAGGTGCATAGAAGGTCTCCCCGGCTTCCAGCGGATACCGGAAGCACTCCTCCTGTACACCAAGGAGCATTCTTGTCTGATTGTACTGATCTTTAAGAACCTCACCCTGGAAATTTCCACTATATACAAAGGACATAGCATAGCAGCCTCCATGATCCTCTGTTGTGTCCTTCTCTGCCAGGATCATCATCGGATTATACTGATGGCTGGATGTGCCACGGACACTGCCGATCATCTGACTTCCATGAGCCACCGGTACTCTCTGCAGATTCCGCTCCATGGCATGTCTTCCGTAAAAAGTAAGCAGGTCATAATCTCCGTAAAGAAAATCCAGTTCTGCGGACATCACCTTGTTCACATAGATCTTCTCACTGCTCTGATTGCGGATATAGACGCTTCTTGTAATGATATCCAGTTCCGGAAGTACACCGTAAAGAAGCATGGCCTCCACGCCGGTAGCCGGATCCTCCAGTACGATCTCCAGAGTCTGTGCCTCATCATTATCCGCATAAACCGCCGGAAGCCCCGGAAGGCTGTATTTACCGTCACGGATAGTATAGTTCTTGTAACGCATATCACAGCTCATGCTTCCGTCACCGTTTTCCAGCATCAGTGATGCACTGCGGAAATCTCCGTTTCCGTAGCAGGAAAGCTCCTGTGGAAGAGAGTCCATGGAATAGGTTCTGTCTGTTCCCGCATCATAGGGATTTCCGGAAAATCCTCTGTCATAGTAGGTCAGAAGATAATCCATGCAGCCTTCTGCCTTTTTACCATAATAGAGATGAAGAAGAAATCCGTACTGATCCACCTGCATCTGATATGTAGTTTCTTTTGTCTGCAGGGTAAACGTTCTGTCTTTCTCGCAGTAGATGATTCCCATATGTGAATCCTCCTTTTTCTTGTGTTTTTATTTTACGGCACCGTTTACAACACCATTTAAAATGTGCTTCTGGCAGATCAGATAAAACAGAAGGATCGGAAGCAGTGCCAGCAGATAAGAGGCAAACGCAAGGTTATAGTTTGTTCCGAACTGAGTCTGGAAATTCAGCTGTGCCAGAGGTAATGTGGTTCCACCTGTAGATCCGGACATGATAACCAGTGGAGTCATAACGTCATTCCAGGTTCCAAGTGCTGTCAGAACTGCCACTGTGGCATGCATCGGCTTCATGATCGGAAAGATGATCTTCCAATATGTTTTCCAGGTGCTGGCTCCATCCACACAGGCCGCCTCCTCAAGGGCCATTGGAATGTTTGTCAGATATCCGGAATAAAGAAGCACGTTCATAGGCATATAAAATACCGTATAAAGAATGATCACACCGACTTTGTTATCAAGGCCCATCTCAGCAGTCTGCTTTACAAGCGGCATCATCAGGATAGCAAACGGAACAAACATACCGCTCACTACATAGAGATAGATAAATTTATAAAATTTACTTCTCTTGTTTCTGGCTATAGCATAACCTAAAAGTGAATGAATTACAATAGCAAGAACCACTGTGATCACAGTGATCAATACACTGTTTCCAAGAGAATGCCAGAAGTCTGTTACCTCCATAGCTTCCCTGAAATTGGCAAGACTGAATTTCTCTGGCAGAGACAGGATCCCGGCTACACTGTTGGTCATCTCTGTCGGCTGCTTGAATGCGATCACAATTGTCATATAAAGCGGAAATACCACTGTAATAAGGCCAAGGATCAGAAGGATCGTTACCGGCCAGTTCGCTTTTTCTCTTACTTTCGTTTTCATTACAGCTGCTCCTCCTTTTTCCCTGTGATAGTCAACTGCACTGCAGAAATGATCACGATCACAATAAAGAATATAACCGCATTGGCGCTCTGGAATCCAAACTGACCGCCACTCATACCATTGTTATAGATCAGATAGGAAATGGATTCTGTACTCTGTGCAGGACCACCCTTTGTCAAAGCCATGATCTGATCAAATACCATCAGGAAGTTTTTCACACAGAGAACCATGTTGATACTGAAAAACGGAACGATCAGCGGGAATGTCAGGTAACGGAACTTGCTGAATCCGGTAGCACCATCAATAGCGCCTGCTTCGTATACATCCTCCGGCACTGTCTGAAGACCGGAAATGTAGATGATCGTATTCATTGCAATGGACTGCCATGCACACACGATCACGATGGCAACCCATGCCAGGCTCGTACTGGAAAGCATGCTGGAAGACAATGTTTTATTTCCGATCATCTTTCCGAATGCAGGCAGGATATATGTAAAGAAATAATTGAAAATATATCCTACGACCAGTGCGCCAAGTACATTAGGAATAAAATAAGCTCCACGCAGTGCACTCTTGAAACGGATCTTGCTGTTCAGTCCAAGTGCCAGGATCAGGCTGAGTACATTCGTTACGATAGTTGCCACGATGGCCAGCTTAAAGGTAAACAGATAGGAACCGCCAACACGGCTATCTGTAAAAAGATCCTTATAGTTTCGAAGTCCTACCCAGTCATAGCTTCCATAGCCTTTAAAATTTGTAAAGCTGTAGATCACACCCTTGATCAGAGGCAGTGTGTTAAAGCAGAAAAATAATGCCACGATCGGAATGGTGATCAGAAGAAAGGTCAGCTTTCTTCCACTCATAGATTTTTTTCCCATGATCAGTTCTCTCCTTCCCCGTTCTTTTCCTCATAGTCCTGTACTTTACGGATAATGTCACGGTTATATCTTGTCCAGTCTGTATCAAATTTTTTCAGGAATGCATCTTTATCCTTTTTCATCAGGAAGGTCTG
This sequence comes from Blautia sp. MCC270, assembly GCF_018785605.1. Taxonomy (NCBI): domain Bacteria; kingdom Bacillati; phylum Bacillota; class Clostridia; order Lachnospirales; family Lachnospiraceae; genus Blautia; species Blautia sp. MCC270. The sequence continues at coordinate 207,995 of NZ_WQQD01000028.1, read as the reverse complement.
GATCTGTGCATCCACAGCCATCTCTGTAGGATAATAATGATCCTGGTAGTCGGCCATCCTTCCCTCTTCTATGTATTCCTTCATACCATCCAGAGTAGAGGGAAGTGTGAAATCACCCTCTTTACAGGGAACTGCCTTCTGGTCATCCAGATATGTCTGTATATTCTCATCCTCAAGAAGGAAATCCAGCACTTCATATGCAGCTTCCTTATTCTCACAGTCATCCATCACACAGAACTGAAGGTCAACTCCGGAATTCAGTTTGTTTTCTGACGGATCATTGCTTGCCGGTGTTACAAAAGAATCAATATCCATATCCGGATTTACACTCTGGATCTGCGGGATCGCATAGCTTCCGATGGGATACATGGCAGCCTCCCCTTTTGCAAAAGCGGTGCAGGCTCCATTGTAATCATAGGCCAAGGGATCATCCGGTCCATACTGGATAAGCTCCAGCATACGGTCTGCTACTTCCTTATACTCTTTTGCAAAAGTAGTGTTTCCCTGGTTTACCTGGCGGCATACATCGGCTGGTGCAAGATCTACCGCAATAGAATTCCACGGTGCAAGACAGGTCCAGGTATCTTTAAATCCGAAATAAAGCGGCTGGATACCTGCATCCTGAATTTCCTGGCAAAGGCTCATAAATTCATCCCATGTAGTCGGGATCTGCCAGCCATGCTCCTTGAAAAGCTCACGATTGTAAAGGATTCCGGCGGCATTGGCCACGTAAGGAACCGCATAGACTCCGTCTTCCGGAACGAATTCCAGCGCTTTATCAATTTCTTTATATGCATCTTTGATCGAATCCAGTCCCTGATAATCGGAAATATCCATCAGCATATCAGAATCAATAAAATTGGAAAAGTTAACATCGCCTCCGATTCCAATGATATCCGGATTATCCTCACGGATAAATCTTGTCTTCAATACAGTCATAGCATCGTTTGGTGATTCGATGGTAAGATGGATATCATCATGAGTGGCATTGAATTTTTCTTCCAGTTTTTCAAATGCCTTAACCGCTTCCGGTTTATACTGCACAAGTTCGATCTCTGTCTTTCCGCTGTCCTTTTTACCTGTGCCGCATCCGCTCAATGTAACGGAAGCTGCCATGGTAAAGGCAAGTCCCATACAGAGGATCCATTTACTTCTGTTGCGCATCTTGTAATTCTCCTTCCTTTTCCTTTTATTTGATAAGTCGGATATCACCCATTTAACTGATATGGCTATCCGGGTTCTCCAATACTTATTCTCTGGTTTCTTTTTTCTGAAAGCTATTTTAACATAGCTTTATGCTTGCATAAATAGCAGTGTTTTTCTTGTTTTATACCAAAATGCAATTTTTCTCTGTCTTCATTAAAGTCATCTAGCATTTTGATATATTTTACGCCTATATCACTACTTTTATCTAAAATTAGTATATTCCGAATTTATCGAAAATCAGCAGGTTTCTCGAGAAACTTAATTTTCTCACAAAGTTTTATCGATTATCCTTCTCTTTTTAGTATATTTTACAGGCTGTTTTTGTAATTGCATTTTTATACATATGTTGAAGTTCCCTGCTGTTTTAATATATAATGTTACTGAAACCAAACAAAATCATACACCTAAAGGATAAAAATATGAATGACCTTCTCTTCTCCGTTTTTCCAAATGAAAACTTTGTTGATATCGGACTATACCAATATGGCTGGGAGCACTGCGCTCCGGCACATTCATTCGGCCCGGCCGCACGAAACCATTATATTTTTCATTATGTAATCTCCGGTACAGGAACTCTGATGGCAGACAATTCCGCAGGAGAGACCATCACCTATCAGGTAAAAAGCGGCCAGGGTTTCATGCTTTTTCCCGGTCAGATCAACACCTACATTGCAGATACCGACTTTCCATGGGAGTACACCTGGGTGGAATTTGACGGGCTCCGGGCAAAAGAGATCGTGGAAACTGCAGGCTTAAGTCCGGACCATCCGGTCTATCACAGCCACTCTGCAGATCTCCGCCAGAAAATGATGGAGGAAATGCTTTATATCAGCCATAATTCCCAGGAATCACCCTTTCATCTTATCGGACATACCTGGCTTTTTCTGGATTACTTTATGCGCTCTACGGAAACTGTCCGCATGAAACAGGATGGAAGTATCCGTGATTTTTATATCAAGGAGGCGCTCTCTTTTATTGAACAGAATTTCCAGAATGATATTTCCATTGAGGATATCGCAGCCTGCTGCGGCCTGAACCGAAGCTACTTCGGTAAGATCTTCCACGACACCATCGGACGTTCTCCCCAGGAATTCCTGATCAGCTATCGCATGACCAAAGCTGCAGAACTTCTTAAGATCACAGCCCTGTCTATCGCAGATATCGGAAATGCAGTCGGATATCCCAATCAGCTGCATTTTTCCCGGGCTTTCAAAAATGTATACGGAATGTCGCCAAGAAACTGGCGGATGAAAAACAGACTTATTGAAAAAAAGCCTCCGGCCAGAAAATAGCCGGAGGTTTTTTATTAAAAAATGTATTTACTTAAAATGTAAATTTATCAGCAAAGTATGCATCAAGCTCATCGATCTTCACACGTACCTGCTCCATAGTGTCACGGTCACGGACTGTAACTGCACCGTCATTCTCAGACTCGAAGTCATAAGTGATACAGAACGGAGTACCGATCTCATCCTGTCTGCGGTAACGTTTACCGATATTTCCACGGTCATCGTACTCACAGTTGTACTTCTTGGAAAGCTGCTGGTAGATCTTCTCAGCACCCTCGTTAAGCTTCTTGGAAAGCGGAAGCACACCGATCTTAACCGGTGCAAGTACCGGATGGAAATGAAGGACTGTACGAACATCGTTCTTCTCTTCATCCAGAACTTCCTCATCGTAAGCGCTGCAGAGGAAAGCAAGTACCATACGGTCTGCTCCAAGTGATGGCTCGATAACGTATGGGATATATTTCTGTTTCTTCTCATCATCAAAGTATGTGAGATCCTGGCCGGATACATTCTGATGCTGTGTCAGGTCATAATCTGTTCTGTCAGCGATTCCCCAGAGCTCACCCCATCCGAATGGGAAAAGGAATTCCACATCTGTGGTAGCCTTGCTGTAGAAGCTCAGCTCTTCCTTATCATGGTCACGGTAACGAACCTCATCATCCTTAAGTCCGAGAGCACTCAGCCAGTCAAGGCAGAACTTCTTCCAGTATGCAAACCACTCAAGATCTGTATCCGGCTCGCAGAAGAACTCAAGCTCCATCTGCTCGAACTCACGGGTACGGAATGTGAAGTTACCCGGTGTGATCTCGTTACGGAAGGATTTACCGATCTGGCCGATACCAAACGGGATCTTTTTACGGGATGTTCTCTGTACGTTCTTGAAGTTTACGAAAATACCCTGTGCAGTCTCCGGTCTTAAATATACAGTATTCTTGGCATCTTCGGTAACACCCTGGAATGTCTTGAACATCAGGTTGAACTGACGGATATCTGTGAAGTTGTGTTTACCACAGCTCGGACATCCTACCTCGTGTTCTTTGATGAAGTCCATCATCTTCTCCTGGGACCATGCATCTACGCTTCCCTCAATGGCAATGTCATGCTCTGCACAAAAGTCCTCAATGAGTTTATCTGCACGGAAACGCTCGTGGCACTCTTTACAGTCCATAAGAGGATCAGAAAATCCGCCAAGATGTCCGGAAGCGATCCATGTCTGCGGGTTCATAAGGATCGCACAGTCAACACCTACATTGTACGGAGACTCCTGAATGAATTTCTGCCACCATGCACGTTTTACGTTATTTTTAAGCTCTACACCGAGATTTCCATAATCCCACGTGTTTGCCAGGCCGCCGTAGATCTCGGAACCCGGGTAAACAAATCCTCTGGCTTTTGCAAGAGCTACGATCTTTTCCATTGTCTTTTCCATGATTTCTCTCCTCTTGACTTGCAGCTGTTCCGCCAAATGCGTCCGGAAAGCTCCGGAAAAAGCTGCTTTTTTACATTTTTGGTCTTATTATACTAGTATCCTCATGATTTTTCAAGGATATTTCCATTTGCATTGCTTCCTGTCCTGCTTTTGAAAAATAAATCGTTACGGTTATTCCGCAGCCGGCAGTGATCTATCTCATCAATTCCAGGATCTCCAGACTTTTAAACCGCTTGTCTGTATTCAGCTCCGTATACCGGTAAATGTGGCGTTCCAGTTCCCGCAGCACATCATCCCGTACTGTAAACGTATACAGCTTTGCCAGGGGGGACACGGCTATGTAGCGCATGGCATACAGGGCAGCCGCTGAGATCCGTTTCCTGTCCATGGCCATCCTGCTGCAGTCCGCACACAGGATCCCATGCTCGTCCTGGGAGAAAAAAAGTTCTCCGGTTTCTTCCTCCATAAGCTCTCTCCCGCAGCCCGCACACTGGAACAGCTGCGGCATCACGCCCTGGATCACCATAGTCCGCAGTTCATAGATACAGCGCACCAGCCGGTCTTCTATATGAGGATTCAAAATGGCTTTGATGGTCACATAGAGAAGATTCATCATCTCCTTCTCATCCGTTCCCTCTTTGCCAAAATAATCTGCCAGCTCCAGAAAATAATATCCATAGTAAACCCCCGGCTGCCGGGTGGCCAGCTCCACAAAATGATGCTGCACGCTGACCTGGTTCAGATTATAGCTTGTCCTTCCCTCATAAAGAGTAAAGCTTCCGAATACAAACGGGTTAGCTGCTGCCATGAACGGACTGTTCTGCCGTCTCGCTCCCTTGGCAAAAGCGGAGATCTTCCCCCTCTCTCTTGTGAGAAGGACGATCCGCTTGTCATAATCCCCTACCGGCATGGCAGAAAGTACCACTCCCTGTACGGTAATCAGATCACTCATTTTCAGATTTCTTTCTTATCATATCCAAAGTTCTTGATCAAGAAATCACTGTCTCTCCAGTTCTTAGTCACCTTGACCCAGAGCTTTAGGTTTACCTTTGCTTCCAGCATACGCTCCAGCTCATAGCGGGCATTGCTTCCGATCTTTTTCAGCATGGCACCCTGTTTTCCGATGATGATGCCTTTGTGGGAATTACGCTCGCAGATGATGGTCGCATCAATATCTATGATGTTGCTTCTTCCCGGACGTTTCTTCATCCGGTCGATGGCAACGGCGATTCCGTGAGGGATCTCCTCATCCAGTGCATGCAGAGCCTTCTCACGGATAATCTCTGCGGCGATCTGGCGCTGAGGCTGGTCGGTAACTGTATCCTCATCATAGAACATCGGTCCGTACGGAAGATATTTGAAAATACTTGGAATGATATCCTGTGTGTTTTTTCCGCGGAGGGCAGAGCAAGGAATGATCTCTGCAAAATCACAGATCTTACGGTAGGTATCGATCGCAGGAAGAAGCTCTTCTTTTTTTACCGTATCGATCTTGTTGATGATGAGAATCACAGGAACTCCAACCTTCTGCAGCTGCTCGGCAATGTGGCGCTCTCCCGCACCTACGAATGTGGATGGCTCCACCAGCCACATAATGGCATCTACTTCCTTCAGGGTTCTCTCCGCAACCTGTACCATGTATTCTCCAAGCTTGTTTTTTGCCTTGTGGATACCCGGTGTGTCCAAAAATACAATCTGTCCCTCATCACAGGTATACACGGTCTGTATCTTGTTTCTGGTTGTCTGTGGCTTGTTTGATGTGATGGCGATCTTCTGTCCGATAAGATGGTTCATCAGCGTGGATTTTCCAACATTCGGTCTTCCGATGATCGCAACAAAGCCTGATCTAAAATTGTTATCCATTCTTTATCCTCTCATAATCCTTTCACAGCCTGCTATCCCATTTAACGGACAGCAGGCTTTGTTTCTCCTCAGCCGATCAGTGGCTTCACTTCCATGAATACATCTTCCGCCTTCTCTATTGCAGTCTCACTTCCTACTACGCAGATCTGATCATCGGAAAGTACTGCTTCTACAAGAGCTGCCAGTTTCTGGATATCCTCCTTCTGCGCTCCGAGGATCTGATTTCTTTCCTTCTGGAGCATATCCTCTGTAACATTGGAGAAATATGCGGTTTTTGAGATACTTCCCTGCATCTGCGGAGTTCTCGGCACATCCTTGTTGCTGATCGTTCCGATGATATATTTTGTCATCTCACGCTCGTCTGCCTCAAAGGCACGGATATAATCCGGCACTCCCTGGTATACTTCCAGGGTTCTCTTTAGATGGGGATCACGGTAGGATACCAGGAAGCTCTCTCCGTTTCTCTTAAAGCCGCTCATGCAGCCATACGCTCCACCCTTTACACGAAGGTTGATCCAGAGATAATCGTAGCTTAAGATCACTTTCAGGATCTCCAGTGCACCGGTATACTCCAGGCCTTTTTTGCGGAAGTTTCCGTTCTGTGCCACATACTGGACCTGGCCGGAGGTCTTGAAGGCTTCGTTTTTCTTTATGCAGGGGGCCTGCTTCACAGACTCCGGCTTCTGTCCGTTAAACAAGACTTTTTTGATCCCGGCAGCCTGTGCTTTTACTACATCCAGGGACTCTCTCTCTCCGGTGTAGCTTACACAGAAATTCTCCGGACGAAGAACCTCCTCCATCACTTTGCGGAGATTTTTTACGATCTCGTCCTTGCAGCTGTCAAAATCTTTTTCCAGTTTTTCGATAAACTGATAATATCCGATTCCTGCCATCTCATCCTGGAATGCCGCCATCGGAGATGCGTAGGAGGCACCACGGAGAACGGCGGTGGAATGGCCTGCACTTGCAAGGCTGGCCTGGGCTCTGGATCTCACTCTGGCAATGATCTCGTAGAGACGTTTGGTGTCATCCAGCTTCGAAGTTGTAAGAACCTCCCGGATCATGGAAAACATGAAATCCATCTCCGGATATAACGCTTTTCCTCTTACGGCAAACATGGCACGGAACGCATCGGTATCCTGGGCATCATCAAAAACCTCTATCCCATAGGCAATACCGCCGGTTCTCGCATTCACTTCATTAAACAGCTCGCCATAAGTGTAATTCTCCGTATCCACTGCACCAAGCGCGGATTTCAGAAGTCCCAGATAATGGACTGTATCAACATCAAAGTCATGGATCTCAAAAAGAAGATCCGCATAACCGATACCATTGGTGCACACATCATGATACAGAAACAAGCTGTCCTCCACATGGTGCTCCTCGTTTGTCAGTCCTGTGATCTCTTTTTTGATGTCTTCTCTGGAGAGCATGGGGATGCAGGTCAGCGCTTCCGGAGTTTCCTCCGCTTCCTGATAAGCCTCCAGCGCTTTGGTATTCTCTACCATCCGGGTAAGCTCTTCATCAGAAAGGCTCTTTCTGTAATTCTCCAGCTTTTCTTCCAGTTCCTTATCCCTCTTTGCTGCAAGGCCTTTCTCCGGTACCAGGGAAAGGATCGCGCCATGGGTATTATCCAGAAGATATTTACGGATCAGATCCTCAAAATATCCCTCTTCCAGAGCTTTTTTGAGGAACTCAAATCCCTCAAGAAGCTGTACTTCACAGAACGGCTTTGTATCGTCATAAAGCCAGCTGCTTAAAATATCCAGGCCATACATCAGTCCCTTCGGATAGGAAGAGAAATCTGCCTCACGGAAACGGAATTCGTAGTAGTTGATTCCGGCTGTTACTGCCTTCTTGTCGATACCTTCCTCCATGATCTTTGTGAGGGTGTCACGGATCACTTTGACAAATTCCTCTTTCTGGCTTAAGTTGGCTCCCTTTGCCACGATGGAGAAATAGGTCTGTTTGATTCCATCCTCAAAGGAGCCATAGATATCCTTGCCAATCTTTGCATCCAGAAGTGCCTGTTTCAGCGGTGCACCCGGTGCGCTTAAGAGAGCATAATCCAAAACCTCGAAAGCAAGACTCAAGTTGATATCTGCCGCTTCACCCACAACCATATTGTAGGAAAGATAGGTGTTATCCTCTTCTCCCTCATCCTCTGATACCGGATAAGACTTCTGGATGTCCTTTACATGAGCAAAGGCTTCCTGATCCCGGATCTCGGAATCAATGACAAGAGAATCAAAGGCAGACAGATAATGGCTGTCAAGAAATTCCAGCTTCTCCTCCATATCCATGTTTCCGTAGAGATAGATAAAGCTGTTGGACGGATGATAGTACTGTCTGTGGAAATCCAGAAATTCCTCATAGCTGAGATCCGGAATATTTACAGGATCTCCGCCGGACTCACAGCCATAGGTTGTATCCGGGAACAGCGAATTCATGATCTCTCTCTCCAGAACATCATCCGGTGAGGAAAAAGCACCCTTCATTTCATTGTAAACGACACCGTTGTATTTCAGCGGGCCTTCTTTTTTCTCCAGATGGTAGTTCCAGCCTTCCTGACGGAAGATCTCTTCTTTTTTATAAATATTCGGATAAAATACCGCATCCAGATATACATGCATCAGATTCTGGAAATCTCGGTCATTACAGCTTGCTACCGGGTAGCAAGTCTTATCCGGATAGGTCATGGCATTAAGGAAGGTATTAAGAGAACCTTTTACCAGCTCCACAAAAGGATCCTTAAGCGGAAATTCCCTGGAGCCGCACAGTACGCTGTGTTCCAATATATGAGCAACACCTGTGCTGTTTTTCGGCGGTGTACGGAATGCAATGTTAAAAACCTTATTCTCATCACTATTCTCGATGAGCATCACTCTGGCTCCTGTTTTTTTGTGTCTCAGAAGCCATCCTTTTGAATGAATATCCTGAAGCTCCTCTTCCTTCAGGACTTCATATGCGTTCAGATGATTGGGATTCATAAAATAGTAACCTCCTGAATGTTTCTCTTCACACCCGGTAAAAATCCCTTTTCAAAAAATCCCGGGATCTTTTGCCGGATGCATGGCAACAAAAGGCTGCCTGAGTAGTCAGACAGCCTGAAACGGAAGCGCTCCGGCCTCCTAAATGTTTCCTTCGTTGGGATAATACTGCCTGTAGATCTCTCTGGCAGCTCTTGTGATGATTCCAAGCTCAGCTTCCATTCCAAGATTAACCGGAAGCTCCACAGCTGTTTCCCTGATGTCTCTCTGGACCTTGGCCTTCGCACTGTCCTCCTTGATGTGGATCAGGCCGAAAATCGTTGTGTTATAGGATTTATCTGTCTGACAGAGATCCATGTAGACCAGAACCAGATGACAGCATTCCCGGTAAAGAAGCTCCTCATAAAGGCCGCCCCTTTCCTGGAGCTCCTGAAATTTCAGCTTCTTAAGATACTTGCCTATCTCTTTCTTCGCACTTCTTGTACCAAAGAATCTGGAAGCGGAATTCCGGTTAAACTCCATGGTCATCCAGAGACCGAGATAACCGTCTGCCCTGGTATCACCAGTCTCAGCTTTATCGCTGTAACGGATCTCCCAGAGTTCCTTGCGGATCCTGTTTTCTTCCGGTTCTTCTCCTGCTGCAATGGACTGCTCCAGAAGCTTCAGACGCTCCATGGGATCTTTCTCTCTATAGTATTTCGCAATTGTTGGTGTATCCATTCATTCTTCCTCCTGATATCTGAATATTATATCAGACAACCTGCCAAAAATACACCCCTATCTGTGATTTCGAAGCTTTTTCCCGGGGCTTTTCACTTTTTTTCCGCGGTTATCACATAGATATACATTGCGGATATACCACAGGGTCTTATCCTCTCCGTATTTATCCAGGATCCGGAGAAGTCCCTCCAGCTCTTTCTTTGTCTGTGGGTGGATAAACCACAGCTTCTCCTTGCTTTTCAGAAAATACTGCAATGGTTCATGATAGGTATATTCCTCTCCCAGATAGTTTCTGGATGCACTGATCCGGTCCATGACCATTTCCGCCACATATTTTCTGGGCATTCTGGCTCCCATGATCACATGCTCACCGTCAAGGGAATAGTCTACCCAATGTTCAAAATGGTGTCTGTTTCTTCCCTTATGGTGCAGCCAGGACATAGATACGCCGGTTGCCTCACGTTCTGCGTTGTTGGGGCTTCTTGTCCCCTGATAATATTTACAGCCTACCAGAAATTCCGTCGGGGAATATTTGGACAGGTCATGAAGCAACCCCTGCTTATATAACCCGATACGAAAACAATATTTCATCACCAGAAGCTTATGCCTCGTGATGGTCCTGAAGTGCAGCCACGGGTGCCATGATCGCATCTTTCTCCGCCTCCTGTCTGCCCAGCAATACCACAATGGCGCGGGGGCCTATTTCGATTGATTTTTTATATTCTTCTTCCTCCTCCAGACAGAATCCTGTTCCGTGAAGAGATGTATCTGCGATTTTTTTCCAGCACATGCCTTCCGGGAGATTGGGCAGAGCAAGGCTCCGGTTTTCCCAGTGGAAATTATAACCGATATAGATAAAATCGTCCTCAGCTGCCTCCACGTCCTCTTCTTCCCTGGCATAGGCGCCATAGTACATCATCCCCAGAAGACGGCTGGTATTCTCATAACTTAAGTACCAAGCACGTTCTCCGTGAAGAGATACATCCGGGAACCCCTTGGTAAGATAATCCACGCCTTTCAGTTCCACTGGCATATGAAGAACAGAATGGGCTTTTCGGAAAGCAATGGCGTCTTTTACAAATTCCAGCAGCCCCTGGTTTCTGGAAAAACCTTTCCAGTCTGTCCAGCCGGTAGCATTATCCTGACAGTATGCATTATTGTTTCCGCTCTGGGAATTGCCGAATTCATCGCCGTGATAGATCATGGGAACACCCTGACTCAGCAGCATCATCAGAAAGGCATTTTTGATCTGGCGTTCCCTCATCTGACGGACGGAAACCTTACGGGTAGGGCCTTCCACACCGCAGTTCCAGGAATAATTATAGCTGCTTCCGTCCTGATTGCCTTCGCCATTGGCCTCGTTATGTTTATAATTGTAGCTCACCAGGTCATTCATGGTAAACCCGTCCTGGCAGACCATGTAATTGATCACTCCATGATTCTCGCTGTTATGACGGATATGCCATGCTGCAGCCTCCACCATACCTTCATCGCTTTTCAGGAAACGGCGCATATCCTGGAGAAAATTCATATTGCTCTCCGCTCCGCAACGTCTGGCCGGGAGCTTTCCTCTGTAAAAATGATCAAAATCAAAGCCCTGGAAGATCAGTTTTGCTCCGGAAAGGATTCCATCCCGAAGAAGCATCTCCCGGTTAAAGCCCTCTCCCAGCACATGAAATCCATCTACATGGTAAAAATCTCTCCAGAACTGCAAAGCTCGAAGAGCCATCAGGCTGTCTGTTTCCTCCGGAAAATAGAATTCCATGATACAGGCAATGCCGTTCTTGTGCAGTTCCCGGATCAGATACCGAAATTCCTGCTCCGGTTCTCTGGTGCTGCAGTAAGCACTCTTCGGGCTGAAATAAAAGCCGGATGCATAGCCCCAGTAATTCACTACATTTTCCTTTCGACGGGTCTTGATGTGTTCACTGCCTTCCTTCGGTTTATTGATCGGAACCTCACAGAATTCATAGGCAGGCATCAGTTCAATGGCATTGATCCCAAGTTCTTTCCAGTAAGGGATCATCTCTGTCAGGCCAAGAAAAGTCCCCTTATGGGAAACCATCTTTCTGGCAAGCTTCGTATAACCACGGACATGAAGCTTGTACAGGATCATATTTTCATATTCTACTGCCGGTGCAGTTTCATTTTCCCAGCCGGAAACATTCTCATTAAGGAAGCGACAGCGGACCTCCTTTTCCGGATCGTAAGGTACTCCGAAATGCTCTCTCCCGTGAAGTCCATATGCATACGGATCCTGCACGATCTCACCGTCTATTTTATAATTATATTCAAACTCCTTCAGAGAAGCACTGCACAGCTTCAGCGCCCACACACGTCCTGTATGGAAATCCTTTGGAAAAACGATCTCCACCGGTGAGGCAGCTCCTCTTTTTTTATATAAAAGCAGGGACACTTCGGAATCTTCCGATGCCTCCACTGCAAAATTATAACCGCCCTCCATTTTGTTGGCTCCAAGTATCAGCGGCTGACCTTTCTCCACTCGACCTAATCTGCGGCTTGCCAAGGCAACTCCTCCTTTTCTCTTTTTATTATTCAAATCCATGGAAATCCTTTTCGCCGGATCCGTCACAGATCAATATCCAGTTCAACCGGGCAATGATCGGATCCCATGATCTCTCCGTGGATCTTCGCATCCTGAAGCTTTTCTTTCAGGGAAGGGGAAACAAGGAAATAGTCAATACGCCAGCCGGCATTCTTCTCTCGTGCACGGAAACGGTAGGACCACCAGGAGTAAACACCCTCTTTATCCGGATAAAAATAGCGAAATGTATCAATAAAGCCGCTCTCGAGGGCTCTGGTAAAGCAGGCTCTCTCTTCATCCGTAAAGCCTGCATTTTTGCGGTTGGTCTTCGGGTTCTTGAGATCAATCTCCTGATGTGCCACATTAAGGTCGCCACAGCAGATCACCGGTTTCTTCTCCTGCAGTTTCAGAAGATAAGCCAGAAAATCCTCTTCCCATTTCATACGGTATTCCAGACGGCGGAGCTCACTCTGGGAGTTGGGAGTATATACAGTCACAAAATAATACTCATCGAATTCCAGTGTGATGACACGTCCTTCTTTATCATGCTCCTCTATCCCGATCCCGTAAGCCGCAGACAATGGCTCCCTCTTTGTAAAAATGGCTGTACCTGAATAGCCTCTGCGGTTTGCGTAGTTCCAGTACTGATGATATCCGGGAAGTTCCAGCTTCACCTGTCCCTGCTGGCATTTCGTCTCCTGCAGACAGAAAATATCCGCATCCAGCTCATGAAAGCGTTCCTCAAAGCCCTTGGTGATACAGGCCCGGATCCCATTTACATTCCAGGAAATAAATTTCATATTTTTATATTTTCTCCTCATTTTTTCGTCATATTTTTATTATATCTCACATTGTCGGATTAAGCAAAAAATATTTTGAAAGTTTTCTCAGGCTCTCAAATATTTTGTTGCTGTTCTACGTCATATCTGTTAAAATGTTCTCTATATCATGCAGAGCTGCCCTCTTATTTACAGGCAGCAGCAGAACGGAGGATTTTTTTATGAGTGATGAATTTAACAAAAGCGGATGTACACCAAGCGACTGCGCTTCCTGCACAGCTAACTGCGAAAGCAAGGTAGATGAAGCACATCATACCATCACCCTGACTATGGATGATGATACTGAGGTAGAATGTGCCATCCTTACTATTTTCCCTGTAGAGAACAAAGAATATATCGCACTTCTCCCACTGGATGAGAACGGCCAGAATGAGACCGGTGAGGTTTATCTCTACAGCTTCTCCCGCACAGCAGACGGCGATCCGATGCTGGCAAACATTGAAGATGATGAAGAGTACGACGCTGCCGCAAATGCCTTTAACGCAGTCGTGGAAAAAGCACGTGCAGACGAGGAGGCAGACGCACCTCTCAGCTAAACAGTGCATTTATCGGAAAACAGTAACTACACAAAACAAGCCCGGAAAATCGGATGTATGTGGTCTTCACACCTCCGCCTTCCGGGCTTTTGTTTTATTTTGTGGTACTTCCGAAGCCACCGTTTCTTACTGCATCTGCATCGTCATCCACAGTGATTCCGTATTCCACAAAGATCCCCTGCATAAAACCGGTTCCTGCCGGGATCTGGATCGTTTTATCTTCTCTTGTATCGTTAGTCAGCTTGGCAAAGATATGCCCTTCGTTGTCGGAAAAGAAATAATCGCTGTCAATGATTCCCACTGTGTTATTCAACTGCAGCCGGAATTTAAATCCCAGTCCGCTTCTCGGATAACATTTCAGAACCCAGCCCTCTTCCATCTCTACGCGGATACCGGTTGGTATCTTTACGATCTCACCCGGCTTCATGGTCACATCCACAGGTGCATAAAAATCATATCCTGCACTTCCGGTCGTAGCTCTCTTCGGAAGCTTCAGACTGTCGTAGATATTCTTGATTTCCTCTTTTGAAACTTCTTCAAATGAATTATCAAAGGTATCCTTCCAGTCCTTTGCAAACTGTTCAAAACTTACCTTGTGAAATTTCGCAATTCTTTTCATTTTTCGTTCCACTCCCAATAGGTAATTTCAAAAAAACCTCTGATCACTCCGTGTACAGAACCACACGGTTCTCACGAAGTGACGCCTGTACATCGATCACCCTCTGATTTGAGGAGCCTTTCCATTTCAGACGAACCTCTTTCTTGTCCACCTGAAATTCCCCGTCCACGCATACATCCAGATAATGGATGATCTCGTACTGCTGGATTTCTTCCCAGAGAGAACCCGTATACAGCCAGATCGTCTTATCCGGATACTTCTCTCTGATCTCTCTTGCAAGAGCTGTTACCTCAGCGATATTGGAAGGATGCAGAGGATCGCCTCCCGAGAAGGTGATCCCGCTGATATAATCCTTGTCCAGCTCTGCAAATATCTCAGCTCGCTCGCTGTCCGTAAAGGGCAGGCCTCCATTCGGATCCCAAGTAATGGGATTCTGGCACTCCCGGCAGCCGTGTGAACAGCCGGCTACCCAGAGCACTACACGAAGTCCGTCTCCGTTTAACATATCGTCCTTGGTAATATTGTGGTATCTCATCATTTATGCTTCTTCCGGTACATCCTTCATGCTGAAGCTGATTCTTCCCATCTTGTCCTTGCCAAGGCAGATAACCTTAACTTTGTCGCCAAGTGTGAGAACATCCTCAACACGGTTGATCCTCTGTTTGGAGATCTTGGAAATGTGTACCATTCCCTCCTTGCCCGGTGCAAACTCAAGGAATGCGCCAAACTCTTTGATGCTGACTACGCGTCCTGTAAAGATCTGTCCTGCCTCAAACTCGGTAGTGATGATCTCGATCATACGTTTTGCTTCATCCATACCCTTCTGGTCTGTTCCGCAAATAGAAACTGCGCCGTCGTCTGTGATGTCGATCTTCACACCTGTACGCTCGATGATCGTGTTGATAGTCTTTCCTCTCTGTCCGACTACATCACCGATCTTCTGCGGGTCGATCTGGATCTGGATGATCTTCGGAGCAAACTCCCCAACAGTTGTACGAGGCTTGTCGATACATTTCTCCATAACTTCTGTCAGGATATATTCTCTTGCCTCTTTTGTTCTGCGGATCGCTTCCTCAACGATCGGTCTTGTAAGACCATGGATCTTAATATCCATCTGGATCGCTGTGATTCCGTCATGTGTTCCGGCTACCTTGAAGTCCATATCTCCGAAGAAGTCCTCAAGGCCCTGGATATCTGTAAGAACGATGTAATCATCGTCTGTTTCACCTGTAACAAGTCCGCAGGAAATACCTGCAACCGGTTTTCTGATCGGTACACCGGCAGCCATCAGTGACATGGTAGATGCACAGATACTTGCCTGGGATGTGGAGCCGTTGGACTCAAATGTCTCAGATACGGTACGGATTGCATATGGGAATTCTTCCTCTGTAGGAAGTACCGGTACCAGTGCTCTCTCAGCAAGTGCTCCGTGACCGATCTCACGACGTCCCGGTCCTCTGGAAGGCTTGGTCTCACCTACAGAGTAGGACGGGAAGTTGTAGTGGTGCATATATCTCTTGGATGTCTCAAACTCATCCAGTCCGTCAAGACGCTGTGCCTCTGTAAGAGGAGCAAGTGTAGTAACGGTACAGATCTGAGTCTGTCCTCTTGTGAACATGGCAGAACCATGAACTCTCGGGATGATATCTGTCTCTGCAGCCAGCGGACGGATCTGTCTGATCTCACGTCCATCCGGACGTTTATGATCTTTGAGGATCATCTTGCGGACAGTCTTCTTCTGGTACTGATATACAGCCTCACCGAGAACGGCAAGCCATTCCTCATTGTCTGCAAAAGCTTCTTTCAGCTTATCAGTGATCTCGCTGATGTTATTCTCACGTGTCTGCTTGTCATCAGAGAATACGGCAACCTCCATCTCTTCCGGAGGAACGATCTTCTTGATCTCATCAAAAAGCTCCTGAGGTACTGCACAGGACTCGTAGGAATGTTTCTCTTTTCCGCACTCTGCTACGATCTGGTCGATGAATTTGATGATCTCCTGGTTCACTTCATGAGCCTTGTAGATAGCCTCGATCATCTTATCTTCCGGGATCTCATTAGCTCCGGCCTCAATCATGATAACCTTCTCTCTTGTAGAAGCAACCGTAAGCTGAAGATCAGAAACTGCCTTCTGTGCAAGTGTCGGGTTGATGATAAACTCGCCGTCGATCATACCAACCTGTGTGGTTGCGCATGGACCGTCAAATGGGATATCAGAAATACAGGTTGCAATGGAAGAACCAAGCATAGCCGGGATCTCCGGATTGCATTCCGGATCAACAGACATAACCATATCTACCAGAGTTACGTCATTTCTGTAATCCTTTGGAAACAGCGGACGCATCGGACGGTCGATAACACGGGATGTAAGGATTGCATGCTCGCTTGCCTTACCCTCTCTCTTGTTGAATCCTCCCGGGATCTTTCCTACTGCATACATCTTCTCCTCATACTCAACACTTAACGGGAAGAAATCGATTCCTTCTCTTGGCTCTTTGGATGCGGTAGCAGTAGCAAGGACTGTAGTATCACCATAGTGCATAAGAGCAGCACCATTGGCCTGTTTCGCTACACGTCCGATATCTACAGTCAGTGTTCTTCCTGCAAGTTCCATGGAATAACTTTTGTACATATTCGTTCTCCTTTTCTTATTATATTAATATCTGACAGGAGCCCGAAACAACTGAAAAGACCACTTCCTTTGAAAAAGATCTCGACCGGAAATGGGCTTTTCAGTAGTCTCGGAAATCACTCCTGCGGTAATTCCGTCTGTGTTTATCACACATGTTAAAATGGGGCGGATGGAATCATCCGCCCCTCCCGTAGCAATTATTTTCTTAAACCTAATTTCTCAATCAGTGCACGGTATCTTTCGATGTCTGTTTTCTTAAGATAAGCAAGAAGGCCACGTCTCTGACCTACCATTTTCAGAAGACCTCTTCTGGAATGATGATCTTTGTGGTGTGTTTTAAGATGCTCTGTGAGCTCCTGGATTCTTGCTGTAAGAACTGCAACCTGAACCTCCGGTGAACCTGTGTCACCCTCTGTTCTTGCATACTCTTTCATGATCGCTGTTTTCTTTTCTTTAGAAATCATTATTGTTTCCTCCTTGAAATTTTAATTAAACGCCGGGTATTAAGAAGTGGTCGGAGTCTCCGGCTTCTGAATACTGGCTTTTTTCACCTCGAACAGTATAGCACACGGTTTCTGACCTGTAAACTGTTTTTTCGAAAAGTTTTTCCCGAAAGTTTTTATTTTTCGAGGCTGCGGAAATAAGCCTTTCCCTTTTCTGCATCCTTCAGGAGCTGCTGCTTCAGTGCTTCTATGGACGAAAAGCGCTTCTCCGGTCTGGAATAATGAAAGAATTCCACTCTGCAGGGCTCTCCGTACAGATCCTCTTCACAGTCAAAAAGATAGGTCTCAACACCCAGGAATTTCTCTCCTATGGTTGGTTTATATCCTACGTTTGTGATCCCGCAAAGGGTTCTGTCCTTAAAATGGGACACTGTATCATAAACGCCATTTGGCGGCATCAGCTTTTCTTTTGCAGGAACGATATTAGTAGTGGGAAGAAGGACCTTATGTCCCATTCCTCTTCCATGTTCGATCACACCGTCCACAAAAAAGGGGATTCCCAGCAGATCATTAACCTTTTCCATATTTCCCTTTTTCAGTTCCTCACGGATAAATGTACTGCTGATCTTTCTGCGGCCTTCCATTTCTTTCGGAACAACATCCACAGTAAAGCCAAGCTTCCTTCCCATAGTCTCCAGAAGCTGTGGTGTTCCCTTGCGTTCATACCCGAACCTGAAATCTTCTCCCACTGCAACATGCTCCGCCTGAAGATCTCCCACCAGGATCTCTTTAACAAAGGTTTCTGCCTTCATATGACGGATCCGGTTATCCAGCGGACATTCGATCAGCACATCCACGCCTGCTTTCTCAAGAAGCTGACATCGTTCCTCTTTTGTAAAGATCATCTGACTGCCGATGCCAAGAGAAAAAAGGACTGTCTGCAGACCTTTTTCTTTCTGTTCCAGGATCTTCTCCACCAGTTTCTGGTGTCCACGGTGTATGCCGTCAAATTTTCCAAGTGTCACCGCACTCTTTGAAAGGCGCGGAAATTCTCCGTCGATCTTCAAGTATTCCATATCTTCTGCTGCTCCTGCAAGTTTTTATAAAATGTCATACAAAAAACATGCGGATGGGTACGTATTTCTGTTTTCTTTCATCCCAGCCGTATATTCCTGTGAAATTTCCGCTGCTTTTATACATCCGGACTTTTTCTTCCCTGCTGCCTCCCTGTACCAGTTCTTCCGGAAGCGGGTTTCCGTTATTGAGAAGTCTGTCTCCCTCCGGTGTACAGGTAAGGACCGGATACATGGAAAGTACATCCTCGATGGAAACAAGCTTTTCCCCGATGGTCCCATCGGCAACCGCCTCCTCCACCTGGGAAAGTGTCATGCTCTCTTCCAGAGTGAAATTTCCGGACCTGGTCCGAAGCAGCTCTTCCATGGCTCCGCCGCAGCCTAATTTTTCTCCGATGTCATTGCAAAGTGTACGGATATAGGTGCCCTTGCTACAGGTAACGCTTATGCGTACCAGCGGAAGCTCCATATCCAGTATCCTTATCTCATAAAAAACCACAGGGCGCGGCTTACGCTCTATGGTTTTTCCTTCTCTGGCCAGTTCGTAAAGCTTCTTTCCGTTTACCTTCAGAGCCGAATACATAGGAGGGATCTGCAGCTGTTCTCCCACAAAGGATCCCACTGCCTCACGGACTTCCTCTTCCGTGACGGTCACAGGTTTCTCAGAAAGAACAGCTCCGGTCATGTCCTGGGTATCTGTGGAAACTCCCAGCCTTAAAACCGCCTCATATGTTTTTTCTTTTTCTGTAAGAAGCTCCACCAGCCGGGTCCCCTTGCCCAGTGCAACAGGAAGTACTCCCTCTGCTGCCGGATCCAGAGTCCCGGTATGGCCGATCTTTTTCATGTGGAGAATCCCACGCAGCTTTGCAACAACATCATGAGAGGTATAACCTTTTTCCTTTCGGATCACAAGTATTCCGTCCATGATCTTATCTTTACTCCTCTGCAAGCTGTTTTTCAATTTCAGCGGTAAGGTTGTTGATCACATCGTACATGGAGCCCTGCATATCACAGCCGGCTGCACGCACATGTCCGCCGCCTCCGAAAAATACGGCAATCTTGCTTACATCCACCTTACCATTGGAACGGAGAGATACTTTAAAGAGTTGCGTCTGCATCTCATAGATAAAGATCGCAACCTCCACACCAGCAGTCAGACGGAGCTGGCTCACGATTCCCTCCAGATCCTTTCCTTCCACACTGTAGAAATCCATCTCCCGTTTTTTCAGATATCCGACCACACACTTACCGCCCTGAAGGAGAATACTCTCTGCCAGGACACGTCCCATGACCTGATTCTGAAGATATGTTTTCTGGTAAAAGGACTCATCGATGATCCTGCTGAAATCAAATCCTGTTTTCATCAGTTCTCCGGCGATCCTCATGGTTTCCGGTGTTGTGGAAGAATACTGGAACACGCCGGTATCATGTGCCATTCCGGTATAAATAGGAACCGCAATGGAACGATCGATCTTGTCTGAATCCAGAAGTCCGTAAAGAACTTCGCTGGCAGAGCTGATCTCGCCTCTTACATGATTGACATCCGCAAATCCGTTATTGCTCACATGATGATCAATGCAGGCTGTTTTTTTTGCTGCATCGAAATATTTCCGGGCAACAGCAAGCCTGTCCAGTGCGCTGACATCACAGGTGATAAAAAGATCATACACCTTATCTTCTTCTGCTTCTGTCTTAACCTCATCCATTCTGTCAATGTAATCAAATACAGGTTTCCGGTCTTCCAGATAAACATCTGCTTTTATATCAGGAAAATATTTCCGGATATAGAGATACAGAGCCATACAGGAACCAATGCAGTCCCCATCCGGACGGATGTGACCGCCAATGCCAACGGTTTTTACATTTTCCAGTATTTCTGAAATGTTTTTCATTTTTTCCACCTATTCCTCTGTTTCCATCCCACTCATTACGTCATTGATCTTCTTTGACATATTTACACCATATTCAATAGACTCATCCAGAACAAAACGGATCTCCGGTGTATTGCGGAGATTCAGTCTTCTGGCCAGTTCTCTCCGAACATAGCCCTCTGCATTCTTTAAGCCCCGGAGGGTGGAATCCTTGGCCTGTTTCTCGCCCAGCACACTGATGTAAGCTTTGCAGGTCTTAAGATCCGGTGCCACCTCAACAGCTGTCACAGAAGTCATCGGATGAATTCTGGGGTCCTTGATCTCGCTGTGTATGATGGTGCTGAGTTCTTTTTGAACTGCACCATTCACACGTGTATTTTTAATGCTGTTTTTTCTCATTACGAATCACTCCTATCTTGGTACCTCTACCATGATATATGCTTCGACTTTATCTTCTTCTTTGACATCATTAAAGTCATTAAATACAAGACCACACTCATATCCGGCACGAACTTCCTTGACATCATCCTTAAATCTCTTCAGGGATGCAAGCTCACCCTCGAAGATCTGGTCCTCACCTCGTGTGATACGAACCTTACAGTTACGCTGGAATGTACCATCCAGCACATAGCTTCCTGCGATGGTTCCGACACCGGATGCCTTGAACAGCTGACGAACTTCTGCGTGACCGATAACCTTCTCCTCGAATACAGGATCCAGCATACCCTTCATAGCTGCCTCTACATCCTCGATCGCCTGATAAATGACTTTATAAAGTCGAAGGTCAACGCCCTCCTGCTCAGCAAGCTGTTTTGCTGTAGTATCCGGACGTACGTTAAAGCCGATGATGATCGCATTGGATGTTGCAGCAAGGCTGACATCAGACTCATTGATGGCACCTACACCACCATGGATCACCTTAACGATAACTTCCTCGTTGGAAAGCTTGGTAAGGCTCTGTTTAACAGCCTCAACAGATCCCTGTACATCGGCCTTGACGATGATCGGAAGCTCCTTAAGATCGCTGGCCTGGATCTGGTCAAACAGGTTATCCAGAGAAAGCTTGCCTTTGGTCTCCTCGAGAAGACGGCTCTTGTTCTCTGTAACGAATGCGCCTGCAAAGTTCTTGGCTTCTTTATCGCTCTCAAAGGACATCAGGATCTCACCTGCATTAGGAACATCACCAAGTCCGAGGATCTCAACCGGAGTAGACGGACCTGCCTCTTTTACACGACGTCCCTTATCATCCATCATTGCACGTACCTTACCATTGCATGCACCTGCGGCAATAAAGTCTCCCACATGAAGAGTACCCTTCTGAACAAGGATGGTAGCAACCGGTCCTTTACCTTTATCAAGCTGAGCCTCAATAACAAGACCTCTTGCCTCACGGTTCGGATTGGCTTTGAGCTCGGAAACCTCAGCAGTAAGAAGGATCATCTCAAGAAGATTCTCAATTCCTTCTCCTGTATGTGCGGATACCGGAACAAAGATGGTGCTTCCGCCCCAGTCCTCAGGAATCAGTTCATACTCGGAAAGCTCCTGTTTTACACGCTCTACATTTGCACTTGGTTTATCGATCTTATTGATGGCAACGATGATCTCAACACCGGCTGCCTTTGCATGGCTGATCGCCTCTACTGTCTGCGGCATTACACCATCGTCTGCGGCAACGACCAGAACTGCGATATCTGTTGCGTTGGCACCACGCATACGCATAGCTGTGAACGCCTCATGTCCCGGTGTATCCAGGAATGTGATCTTCTGGCCTTTGATATTTACCACGTAAGCACCGATGTGCTGTGTGATTCCGCCGGCCTCGCCTCTGGTTACGTTTGTATTACGGATGGCATCCAGAAGAGATGTTTTACCATGGTCAACGTGACCCATAACACAGACTACCGGAGGTCTCGGAACCATATCATCCTCATCCTCTTCGTCCTCTTTGAGGAGCTCTGCGATCACATCCACCTTTTCTTCCTTCTCAGCAATGATATCAAAGCCAAGTGCGATCTCCTCTGCCTTTTCAAAATCGATCTCCTGGTTTACGGTTACCATGACACCTTCCATGAAAAGCTTCTTAACGATCACTGACGGCTGCATCTTCATCGCGTCCGCAAGCTCACGGATAGTAAGCTTCTCCGGAATGGTGATCTCCTTGATCTCCGGTTTCTTCTCTTCCTGCTTCGGCTGTGGATTCGGTTTCTGAAGTGCTTTCGGGATTCTGGAATTCGGTCTGCGTCCGCCCTGATTTGGTCTGCGTCCGCCCTGGGTACCTTTCTCGAATTCTTTCTTCTTGTTCTTATTCTCTCTGTCACGCTCACGCTTGCTGTCCTTGGATGTCTTGGTCAGCTCCGGAGTGAATACAGCATCTGAAGAGCCACCGCTTCTTCTCTGTCCCGGACGCTGTCCGCCGCCCTGGCCACCACGGTTTGCTCCGCTGAAACGGTTGTCTCCGCTTCTTCCGCCTTCGGAACGTCCGCCCTGGCCTCCCTGGCCACGGTTTGCTCCACCGCCGAAACGATTTCCTCCGTCTCTTCTTCCTTCAAAGCTTCCGCCCTGACCTCCCTGGCCACGGTTTGCTCCACCGCCGAAACGGCTTCCGCCTCTTCCGTCATTCTGACGTGGGCCTCTGTTTCCCTCGCCCTGTCTTGCCGGACGTCCCTCACCATTCTGGGAACGGTTTCCGCCAAAACGATTTCCGCCGTCTCTTCTTCCCTCGAAGGTTCTTCCGTCACGATTTCCGTCTCTTCTTCCTTCCGGACGGTTGCCCTGCGGTCTTCCGCCCTGAGTACGATTCTGACCACTCTGACCGTTTCTCTGCTCACCGGACTCACCATTTCTTGTGTTTGCTCCTGCGCTTCTCTGACCGCCGTTCTGTGGACGTGCCGGTCCCTTTCTCTCGCCTGCTGCCGGTTTTCTTCTTCCTTTACCGCCATCGCTGGCATTCTGTGCATGAAATACACGGATGATATTTTTTTTCTTTTTCGGTGCTTCAGATTTGTTACCCTCTGTATTCACCGTTGTTGTCTTTTCTTCTGTTTTTGGAGTATCCAATTGTCTATATTGCTCCTTTCCCGATCTGTTGAATTTATCTTTTATCATTTCTATCGTCAAACCTCCTTACAGACGCCTGTATCATGCAGGTTATCTGCCGGATTCTTTTTCCAGCGCCTTCATGATCGCCTTTGCAAAATTTTCGTCCTGCACGGCAAGGCTGGCACGGAATTCTTTGCCCATTGCTCTGCCCAGGCTCTCTTTGTCTGAAAGGAAATATAACGGAACTTCATAATAGGTACACATATTCCGAAATTTCTTTTTTGTATTTTCGGAGGCATCATCTGCCACCAGTGCCAGGAAACCTTTTCCTGTTTTTACGGATTTCTCTGTGGAAAATTCTCCGCTCACTGTTTTTCCTGCTTTTGTCGCAAGTCCGATGAGTGATAAAACCTTATTGTTTTTCAATTGATCCAAACTCCTTTTTGAGGTTCTGATACACTTCATCCGGAACTGCCATTTTCAAGGAACGCTCCAGGCCATGGTTTTTGATAGCCTTTTCCAGGCATTCCTCTGAGAAACAAAGGTATGCGCCGCGTCCGTTTTTCTTACCTGTAGCGTCCAGGATGATCTCATTCTCTGATGTCCTGAGAACTCGTATCATTTCCTTTTTGCTTTTCATTTCCCTGCAGCCGGTACACTGACGCATGGGAATCTTGGTTCTCGTTTTCATTATTCTTCGGCATCTCCATCTGCTGTTTCTTCAGCTTCTGTTTCTGTCTCTTCTGTATCTTCCTCTACTTCTTCAAGCTCTTCGGAAACAGCCTCTTCTGTCATTTCTTCCTCTGCTTCCTCGTGTTCCTCATCGTAATCATCGTAGAAGTCACCGGACTCTCTTGCCTGTGTCTCGCTCTTGATGTCGATCTTGAAGCCTGTAAGTCTTGCAGCAAGACGTGCGTTCTGTCCTTCCTTACCGATAGCAAGGGAAAGCTGGTAATCCGGAACTACGACCAGTGCGGTCTTCTCATCCGGGTCAGCCATAACTGCGATAACCTTTGCAGGGCTTAATGCATTCTCAATAAGGATCGCCGGGTTCTCATCCCAGTTGATGATATCGATCTTCTCACCGTGAAGCTCGTTAACAACTGCCCCTACACGTGCACCGTTCATACCAACGCATGCTCCCACAGCATCTACATCCGGATCGTTGCTCCATACAGCGATCTTGGTACGGGAGCCTGCCTCACGGGCAATGCTCTTGATCTCAACGGTACCGTCTCTTACCTCTGCAACCTCGGACTCGAAAAGTCTCTTTACAAGACCGGGATGTGTTCTGGAAACCAGGATACGCGGTCCCTTCGGTGTATCCTTAACTTCAAGAATGTAAACTTTTACTCGCTCAGTTGGCTGGAAGGTCTCACCCTTTACCTGTTCGTTCTCTGTAAGTACTGCGTCTGCCTTACCAAGGTTGATGCTGACATTTTTGCCCATTACTCTCTGAACAATACCGGTTACCACTTCTTTTTCGATTCCATAGTACTGATCGTAAAGAACTTTACGCTCTTCCTCACGGATTTTCTGAAGAATGACATTCTTTGCATTCTGGGTTGCGATACGTCCGAATTCCTTGGACTGGATCTCAACCTTCATAACATCACCGATCTCTGCGTTCGTGTTTGTTTTCTGTGCATCCACCAGAGAAATCTCCAGCGCCGGATCCTCCACATGCTCTACAACAGTTCTGTCAGCGTAAACACTGAAGTCACAGGTCTCCGGATCGATCATAACGTGAACGTTATCTGCCTTTCCGAAATGGTTCTTACATGCCTGGATCAGTGACTGCTCAATTGCCTCCAGCAGTGTATCCTTACTGATGTTTTTCTCTTTTTCGAGAACGTCCAGCGCATCTCTTAAATCTCTGCTCATTTTTCTTTTTTCCTCCTGAATTTTACAGATTCGATTCTCTTTTAGAATTCGATCGCGAGACGAATCAGGGCAATATCTTTTTTATCAAAGGTACGTTCTGTGCCGTCTTCATCGATTGTCACACTGTTACTATCATATGCATTTAAAATACCGCAGAATTCTTTCTGTTTCTCGATGGGCCGGTAGGTACGGATCTCCACCAGCTTGCCAAGGCTTCTCTTAAAGTCTTTTTCTTTTTTAAGAGGCCGGTCAAGTCCCGGAGAACTGATCTCCATAATGTAGCTGTCCTCGATGAAATCCTGCTCATCCAGTATATCGCTGAATGCACGGCTTACGTCCTCGCAGTCATTGACTGTGATTCCGCCCGGCTTGTCGATATAGCCTCTGAGATACCAGGTTCCGGCTTCCTTGACATACTCCACGTCTACCAGCTCAAAGCCCCTGGACTCCACGATTGGTGTAAGGATCGCCTCTGTCTTCTGTTCATATTCTTCCCGTCTGCTCATGCTTCCCACCTGCCTTTCCTATTTCTGCCTATTTCTGAACAAATTCCTTCTCAGCAAATAGGAGCGGGCTCTCGCCCACTCCTATGCCAACAAGTTCTTAGTTTCGTTCATTGTAACACCAATGTCTTTTAAATGCAAGTATTAATTGCGATTTGAATTTTTGTTTATCTTTTACAGGATTTCTCCCGCTTTATAGCATGCTGCTATATAATCTCTCGGCTGATAATAAAAATCTGTATTATAGTCCGAAATATGTGCATCAATCCAGGAATGATAAATATCCCATATTCCTTTTTCGATTTCCGCATCATCATATATGTCTTCTATTAATCGCTCATATACTTCTCCAATATCCCAGTAATCCGGAACCGTATATCTGCACATGGATACATTGTCAAATTTTCCTTCTGGAATATTGCATTGCTCCATAAACTCTGCTGCAACTTTTTGTATTGGCTCACAGTGAAATACATCCGCATAATCGTATATTCTCTTTATGTTTTCTCTGCCAAGATAATCTGTGATTTCCCGCCGATGTTGTTTTCTGTTTCGTCCTATATACTCAATCAGGCTACAGGTAAAAAATAAATTGTTATTATTTTTTTTCGCCATATACGACCTCACTTCCTGCAAATTCCAAAGTATCCAATGCCGAAACTGTATGAAAACTGATCTGATGTGTGGGGTACTTAAATTTTACCAGTTCCCAGAAAGCAGATCTTGAGATCTTACCATCCAGATAGTTTTGCAGGTAATTGTAGATCGTATCATCTGCCATCGGTCCTTCCACAATATCATACTGATGTGCTTGTCCACTTCGACAGGAAATAATAAAGTCCAGCCATTCTTCTGTCATTTTCTCAAATCTAAGAATTTTTAATTCTGTATTTTCTATATACTCGTACCTGTTAATGTATCCCTTTTCTCCATACCTTGTCGCCCACCGTTCTGCCTGTTTTTCGATGTTCGTACAATAGAAGCCAAAGTAGAAATCTTTGTTAAATCGAGCTTTTCTGATTTCCGGATACTCTACTATATCTTTACTTCCATGATATAAAGTCATATGCACTCCTTTTCAGATTGGACTTAACACAATAGTTTCCTGGAGCTATTATAACAAATGTGTATCGAAAATCGCAATATATTTTACTCTCACAAGAGCATCTATATCACGACACTCTCCCATTCTCCATCTCATACACCACATCCGCTACTTTCATCGTAGAAGTTCTGTGTGACACCAGCACGACGGTACGGTTGGCTTTATCTTCCTTCAGGGATTTCAGGATGATGCCTTCGTTCAGGGAATCCAGATTGGAGGTTGGCTCGTCCAGAAGAAGGCTACCAGCGCGGTTCCTTCCACTACGGGGTCCTGATGCCGGATAAAGTATTCAAAAACGCCGGTTGGGATCCGGGGATTTCCGTTTTCTTCTTCGGCTTTTACCCAGCCGGTTTCTGGGTCCACATACCAGAGAACAGTTTTTTTCCTCCGGTGCTGTGCAGAACAGTTCAAAATAGCTGTCCTCTTTTTTTACATGAAGGCGGATCTGTTCTTTATAATTCTTAAATTCACCGGCCAGTCTTCTTGGACAGGTTATTTCCATGTAGTAGATTCTCATGAGAAAGGAGTATTCCCCCGGCTCATAGCGGTATCTGAGGTCTGTGTTCCGAAGAGCATGCTCAAAGGTGCTTCCGTAATTTACAAAATTGCAGATCTGCTGCACGGTCTCATCGCTTACCACGTGCTCCATGCGGCAGGCATCTTCTTCTGCAATGCGGCTTTCTACTCCTACATATTCCAGAAGCTGGGTGAAGGTTTCATGGCGGTGGCGGCATTCCTCGCCCCGGATCCGTCCCAGCTCTGTGGGGCAGACGCAGATGTTTTTTTCTTCGATTTTTACGTAGCCCTGGGCGGTCAACTGTTTCAGACAGGCCAGAACCTCCCGTCTGCTCATCTTCATCCGCCCGCAAAT
The DNA here is from genome assembly GCF_018785605.1 of Blautia sp. MCC270. Taxonomy (NCBI): domain Bacteria; kingdom Bacillati; phylum Bacillota; class Clostridia; order Lachnospirales; family Lachnospiraceae; genus Blautia; species Blautia sp. MCC270. The sequence continues at coordinate 180,538 of NZ_WQQD01000028.1, read as the reverse complement.
CTCGGAGATTCCGATCAGGGCGTCCTTTTTTGCAAGAGAGCAAAGCTCCTCCAGTATGTCTTCCTCGATTTCTCTTTTGGATAAGGGTATGCTGTGGCCCAGCTCTTCTGTGGATTCATATGTTATTTTTGTCATTGTTTTTTTCTGAACCTGTTTTATATTTGCGGCTGTGTTAGTTCAGTCTAACTCATTATAAAAGATGGCTCATATTTCTGTCAAGAGGGCAAAAAAATCCCCACCGGTCGGGTTAATTGTACCTGATCGGTGGGAAGTATATATTCTGTAAAATTGTATTCTCTTTATTTACGTCCAGTCGCTCTCCGCTTCTGCCAGCTTCTCCCTCAATGTTTTCTCAAGAGCCACAAAAGCCGGAATAAAGCTGTCGCGGATGAGCAGGATCATCTCATCTACTTCCTGCTCATTATATATATGGACAGATGTGTTACGCTTTTTCAGCATGAGCAGCCACACTGCTGAATCGTTTACGAAGCCCAGCTTATAGCCAAGCTGCAGGATTTCTCTCGGTGAACCGGTGTCTGCTCCTTCTGCCCCGTGGAGTCGCAGGATCTCCTGAAGAGCTTTCCAGGCAAGCTCGAAAGTCAGGTTGAACTGTCCGATCACGCCGGTTCTGTAAATATCGTTGTTATCCGCAAGTTTGAAATCTGCATTTCTTAATATAGTAAGACAATTAGAAAAATTATCAAGCTTTTTCATAGATCACAACTCCATCCTTTTTAATTTCTTTTTTGAGTTCTTCGGAAATTGAAGCATCTGCATTAATTACATCAAACATCAGAAGTGAATGGATATTTTCTTTGATATCCCAGTAAAAGGAATCAAAATCTCCTCCATATACAGCAATATCTACATCACTTCTTTCTGTATTGTTTCCTCTTGCACGGGACCCAAAGAGGATGATCTTTCTGACAGAATGTTTTGTGGCAAATGAAAATAGTTCTCTTATAACTCTTTCCGGAAGATCATATCGCATTTTTAACGCCTCCCATTTTCATATAACCCTATCATATCCTATCTGCCAGTTATCCGCAATCCTCTTCGCGTCTTTTATACCCTCGGCTTCACACCCTTCGTATCTCTCTTAGCCAGCTTAACTTTATTCAGCACATACGGCTTATCATGATATTCAATGGCATATTCCTGGCGGCTTTCCAGGAGATAAGCGTGGTGGATCCGGTCTTCACCGGTAAGCTTCATGCCGCGGACACCCATAGCGTTTTTCTTAGTGACGGAGATCTCGGTTTTCATGATACGGAGAAAGTAACCCTTTTCAGACTGGAACACAACCTGATCCATCTCATCGGCTGCTCCTACGAATACCAGGCGGTCATCCTCTGCAAGCTTGGTGGAAACAATGGTACGCTTGGAAGCACGGAACTCTTCTCCTTTTACCAGCTTGCACATGCCGTTCTCTGTAACAAAGAGCACTGTGGAGGCTACTACCTGACTCAGCGGTGCCACATAAAGAATCTGCTCGGAAGTACTGTCATAATTACCCAGATTATCTGCCGGAACACCTTTATCACGGAAACGTACCAGCGGGATATCCTCTGCCTTCACGGTGTGGAGCTTGCCGGTATCTGTAAAGATACAGATCTTGTCCGTATTCATGCAGGTAAAGACATAACGGCTCTCTGCATGAGCGGCATCCTTATTACGCTCGTAGGCATTCTTGTCAATGAGACGCATATATCCGAAACGATCCATCAGGAAGCAGACTTCGGTCTCTTCCATCTTCTTCTCCTCATAAACAGCTTCCTCTGCGTTTTCAATGGAAGTCTTACGCTTACTGCCGTATTCCTTCTTGATCTGATCCAGTTCACCCATGATCACTGCTGCCATGGAGTCATAATTATTCAGGATATCCTCATAAGCAGCAATGTTCTTCATGGTTTCCTCATGCTCCTTCATCAGAGCATCGATCTCCAGACCGATCAGCTTGTAAAGACGCATGTCCAGAATAGCTGCGGCCTGTTTTTCTGTGAATTTCAGGGTTTTTGCCGCTTTTTCGGAGGTCTTGGTCTTGAATTTAATCCCTTCTGTGATACCATCGGTCAGGCATTTCTTTACCTGGTCACGGCTCTTGCTGCCACGGAGGATCTCGATGATCAGATCAATGACATCGCAGGCTTTGATAAGGCCTTCCTGGATCTCCCGTTTCTCCTGTTCCTTGGCAAGAAGGGTTGTATATTTTCTGGAATTTACTTCAAATACAAAGTCCACATGGTGAGCAATGATCTGCTTCAGTCCCAGTGTTTCCGGTCTTCCGTCTGCAACTGCCAGCATGTTGACACCGAAGGTATCCTCCAGTCGGGTCTTCTTATAGAGCATGTTGGTAAGGTTCTCCACGTCTGCATCGCGCTTCAGTTCCAGAACGATACGGATCCCCTCTTTGGAGGACTGGTTGGAAATATCCACGATATCTGTGGTCTTCTTGGTCTCTACCAGGGTTGCGATATCATTAAGGAATTTTCCGATGTTTGCACCGATCATGGTGTAAGGAATCTCTGTGATCACCAGCTGCTGGCGACCGCCCTTCAGCTTCTCTATTTCCACCCGTCCACGGATACGGAGCTTACCTGTTCCAGATTCATAGATCTTTACAAGGTCGTCCTTATTTACTACGATACCACCTGTCGGAAAATCCGGGCCCTTGAGATAACGCATCAGCCCACGGGTGCTGATATCATTATTCTTCATGTATGCCTTCACAGCATCCACCACTTCGCCCAGGTTATGCGGCGGGATACTGGTAGCCATACCAACGGCGATTCCGTCTGCTCCGTTTACAAGGAGATTTGGGATACGCACCGGAAGTACTACCGGCTCCTTCTCTGTTTCATCAAAGTTCGGCATGAAGTCCACAACGTTCTTATCAAGGTCTTCCAGAAAAACCTCCTGGGTCAGCTTCTCCAGGCGGGCCTCTGTGTATCGCATGGCTGCGGCTCCGTCGCCTTCAATGGAACCAAAGTTTCCATGTCCGTCCACCAGTGTACGACCCTTTTTAAATTCCTGCGCCATGACTACAAGCGCATCATAAATGGAGCTGTCACCGTGGGGATGATATTTACCCATAGTATCTCCTACGATACGGGCACATTTACGGTACGGGCGGTCGTAACGGATGCCAAGCTCATACATATCGTAAAGGGTACGGCGCTGTACCGGCTTCAGTCCGTCACGTACATCCGGCAGTGCTCTGGAAATGATAACGCTCATGGCGTAATCGATATATGATTTCTGCATGATCTCCGCATAATCGGTGCGGATGATATTGTCCTGTTTCGTATTCATAGTTTATTCTCCCAATCAAATATCCAGCTCTGCATCTGTTGCATGCTCATAGATAAAGGCCTTACGTGGCGGAACATCGCTTCCCATCAGGATCTCTGTCACATCGGAGGCCATGCGGGCATCTTCGATCTCCACACGCTTCATCATTCTTGTCTCAGGGTTCAGGGTAGTCTCCCAGAGCTGCTGGGCGTCCATCTCACCGAGACCTTTGTATCTCTGGAGCGTGAAGCTTCCCGGTTTATGGCTCTTACGGTATTTCTCAAGAGCCTTGTCATCGTAGAGATATTCCTCCTGCCCCTTCTTCGGCATTACCTTATAAAGAGGTGGCATGGCAATATACACATGTCCCTCATAGATAAGCTCCGGCATAAAACGGTAAAACAAGGTCAGAAGCAGAGTAGAGATATGAGCACCATCCACATCCGCATCGGCCATGATCACGATCTTGTCATAACGAAGCTTCGTGATATCAAAATCATTTCCGTAGCCTTCGGAAAAGCCGCAGCCAAAGGCATTGATCATAGTCTTGATCTCTGCGTTGGCCAGCACCTTGTCGATGGTAGCCTTCTCTACGTTGAGGATCTTACCGCGGATTGGAAGGATCGCCTGATAGTTACGATCTCTGGCTGTCTTGGCCGAACCGCCGGCGGAATCTCCCTCTACGATAAAGATCTCACACAGTGACGGATCCTTTTTCTCACAGTTGGCCAGCTTGCCGTTGGAATCAAAAGAGTATTTCTGTTTGGTGAGAAGGTTTGTCTTGGCACGCTCCTCGGTCTTACGGATCTTGGCCGCCTTTTCCGCACAGGAAAGGACGATCTTCAGTGTTTCCAGATTTCGGTCAAAAAACAGTACCAGCTGTTCTCCTGCTACCTTGCCGGTGGCTCTGGATGCGTCCTGGTTATCCAGCTTGGTCTTGGTCTGTCCCTCAAAGCGGGGTGCCGGATGTTTGATGGAGACTACAGCAGTCATTCCGTTTCGGATATCTGCACCTGTAAAATTGGGGTCTTTATCCTTCAGTACACCGATCTCACGTGCGTAGGTGTTCATTACCGTTGTGAATGTAGTCTTAAATCCGGTCAGATGAGTTCCTCCCTCTGCATTGTAGATATTATTGCAGAATCCGAGAACGTTCTCACGGAACTCATTGGTAAACTGAAAAGCAACCTCCACCTGGATCCCGTCTGCCTCTCCTTTAAAATAAACCGGATCATGGAGAGGCTGTGCATTCTTGTTAAGGTCACGGATAAAGCCTACGATTCCCTCCGGCTCATGATACTCGATATCCTCAGGAGTGTCCCCTCTTCGATCCTCAAAATGGATGGTAAGCTCCGGATTCAGATAGGCAGTCTCATGAAGACGGCTCTTTACATCCGCTGCTCCAAATCTTGTTTTCTCAAAAATCTCCGGATCCGGAAGGAAATTCACACAGGTTCCGGTACCTCTGGTCTTCCCTAATTTGGGGAGAAGTCCTGCTTCCAGTTCAATGGTAGGGATTCCTCTCTCATAGTGGTCATGATGTATATAGCCATCACGGCTGATCTTAATATCCAGATACGTAGATAATGCGTTCACTACGGAAGAACCTACACCATGAAGTCCGCCGCTTGTCTTATATGCGGAATTGTCAAACTTACCGCCTGCATGAAGGGTTGTAAAAACAAGACGCTCCGCAGATATTCCCTTGGCATGCATATCCACCGGGATCCCTCGTCCATTATCCTCTACTGTACAGGAACCGTCCTTCTCAAGAACTACATGGATACGGCTGCAGTACCCTGCAAGGTGCTCATCCACCGCATTGTCTACGATCTCATATATCAGATGGTTCAGTCCCTTTCTGGATACGCTTCCGATATACATACCGGGGCGCTTTCGCACGGCCTCGAGGCCCTCCAGGACAGAGATACTGCCCGCATCATAAGTGTCTTTTTTTGCCATTCCACTGATTCCTTTCTTTTTTATATTCGAACATTTGTTTGTATTATACTCAAAATATATGTACTTGTAAAGTCCACATGATCATCTTTTTTCTGCAATTTTTCCAAAAGATACGCGTGGCAGTTCAAGGAACCGATCTTCTGAAAAATCGCTTTCTTCAGCCGCCACAGCCTATCTATTCTATCAAAAGTATCTGTAAACTTCAAGCAATTTGTGTCTGTCTGAATACAACAGGCGGAAAACCCTGCTTTTTATGAAAGCATGTTTTCCGCCTGTTTCTGATCATTTCAGGAAATTTTTTCCAGAAGCTTCTCCTCGCACAGGGGCCTGGAAAAATAATATCCCTGTATCATATCCACACCCCATTTTTCCAGAAGCTTTACCTCCTTTTCGGTCTCAGCGCCTTCTGCGATCACCTTATATCCCATATGCTGCAGGATCATGACAATGCTGCGATAAAAGGTAGCCGTCTGAGGATCGCTGCTGACCCCGGACAAAAGAGAACGGTCCATTTTTACTGCTGAAAACGGGATGCGAAGAACTGCGTTCAGATTTGCATAACCGGAACCGAAATCATCCAGGCACATGTGGATCCCCACTTCTGCAAAATCATCAATGGCTGTGCAGAAGCTTTCGCTGTATTCGGTTGCCACGTTTTCCGTGATCTCAAACTGAAAATATCCCGGATCTAATCCATACCCCTGTATGATCCCGATAAGCACATGGCTGTATCCGGGTTTCATCAATTCGGAAGGAGAAAGATTGAATTTCACATTCCGGATCTTCTTCATGATATATTCATGTTCTTTTATAAAACGGCAGACCTTGTGAAGCTGAAGACAACCCACTGCAGAGATCATTCCCTGTTTTTCCGCGATCCCGATAAACACATCCGGCGGGATCATTCCCAGAACAGGATGTTTCAGCCGGCTCAGTGCCTCCAGAGTAATAAAATCCTGGTTTTTTATAGAATATACCGGCTGATAATATACTTCAAACAGATCCTCTTTCACAGCCTTCTGAAGAAAATGCTCCACTTCCTGCTCATAGCGGAAGCCCTCCAGGATCTTGCTGTCCGACTGGATCAGGACCGTATCCTGACGGTTCTGTATCAGAGAGATCATATATTCAATATAAGAAAGAATACTATCCTCTTTTTCCAGTTTTTCCGCATTCATGATCCCGCAGATCGCAGCATGGAACGACACCTTTTCGTTTTCGATAAAAAACGGCTTTTTCAGAAATTCTTCTATGCCGTCTCTGGCTTTTTCATAATCTGTCAGCGAGTCCAGCACTGCCAGAAAGCAATTGCCTGTGATACGAAAGATCTGCACTGAATCCGTGATCTCCCGAAATCCCTTCGCCGCCCGGATCAGCAGCTGATCTCCCACTCTGGTACCGTAGATCCGGTTGATCTGCTTCATATTGCGGGCATCCACAGCAAGCAGATGAAAGCTTTCTTTTCGATAGAGCTTTTCTCCGATCCATTTGTCAAAATACTGTTTGTCAAATAAACCTGTCATACTGTCCGTATATTCACCTGGATTGTTCATAGTAAGATAGATCAGCCAAAGTCCTACAGAAAGTCCGAAGCCGGTAAGCAGTATTCTTTCCGCGGCAATCTGGAGAAACAGGCAGGCTGCTTCGATAAACCAAAATCTCCATATGGTGCGCCGTATTTCTTTTTCTGCTGTTTTTCCATAAAGTAACATAAATGCAACGATTACCAGCATAAAAAAGAATACATATCCATAGAGCAGAAAATGAAAACTTCCCCGGATAAATCTACCTTCCTGGTCAAAATAAAAAAGCCATCCCGTCCGTAAGTTTGCTGTAACTGCCAGCAGCATTGCAGCCGGCAGGACCATCCAGCCGGTTTTCAGCCATTTATACTTCTCCTTCTGTCTTCCGGTGATGATCCGAATGTAGCAGAAAAGCCCATAGGTAAGTATGACATCACAGAAATAATAGAGCGTCAGGACCAGCGCTGACATTCTGCAGCCTTCGCTGCTGCCGCCTCCCGCGATCACCGCACTCAGCATATCCAGCAGCACGTAAACGCCGCTGAAAGCCAGAAAACATACAAAATTCCTGTTTTCCGCATTGTTCAGTCTTTTATGAGAAAAATAATGTATCGCGATCATCGTCACCAAAACAAGGGATGTGATCTGAAAACAGTTAATATACTCCATTTTTCAAATCCCCCTTCTTTTTGTTCTCATAAAGCTTCCTGTCTGCCTCATATTTCCATTCTCCCATGGATTTCAGAGAGCCATCCTTATTTCGCAGATGGCTGCATCCCAGGGACAACGAAAAACGATGTCTGCATCCTCTCCCGATATTCCGGAGTTCTTCTTTCAGGCGTTCCGGCCAGAATTCGTCCGGTACTTCCGGATCATAGACCAGAACCGCAAATTCATCCCCGCCGATGCGGTAGCAGGTTCCTTTTTCCCGGAAAACGTTCTCCACACATCTGGCCGAGATCACCACCATCTCGTCTCCTGCAGCCCGTCCGTATTCTTCGTTGATCACGCGAAGCTGATCGATATCGATATACATAAGAAGGATATCCCGGTATCTGCCCATATCTGCGGAAATACTTTCCAGTTTTTTCTCAAAATTGGCTCTCGTCTCAAGTCCTGTCATCCCATCCTCTCTGGACAGTCGTTCGTAAGCCTGGGATTCCAGACGGTAACGGACGTTGTCTGCCATCATCATGACTGCGTCTGCAATGACCAGCACAAGAAACACAAGATTTCCCAATTCAAAAATGGATCCATAGTAGGAAATCTCGAACAGCCAGTACAGGATCAGCGCTATGATACCGCTTGCTCCCACGATGATATATGCAATGAGAAGCAAATGTATCTCACGCTGTTTATGCTTCCGGTACTCCCGGATCAGAAGTACCGCTGATATCAGGACCCACACAAACAGCAGGATATGTGTTACAAACAGCATATCCTTAAATTCAAAGGCTCCCAGGATCACCAGAACTCCCTGTAAAACAGCATTCAGATAAAATGTAAAGATTCCAAGATCCAGGAGCCTGTATTTTTTCATGTTTCCGATATTCTGCAAAAAACGCAGCATCGGAACTGCCAGCAGCATGAACATATAAAAAGAAATGAGACATAATACTTCGGGGCATCTGCTGTAGCTTTGTGCCAGTGATGAGTCCGTCACCAGCCAGATACTGCACATCATAAGGAACAGTGCCACATCCCGGAACCGTCTGTCCGGCATCTGCCTTATTCTCATATAGATGCAGATGCACAGGGCGATCATACTTAATACGATCATGATCGTTGCCGCCCCTAAAGGAATGGCTGCTTTTCTGATCTGATACCAGGCTATTGCACTTCCGGTTCCTATGCATACCGGCTCTATAACATATTTTCCTCTCTGAGGCGCAGAATAGCTGAACGTCAGGACTTTTCCCTCTGTGTCATTACCCAGAGCGGCGATGCACTGCACCTTGGAACGCATCTGCACATTTTTGGAAAACATGGCCTCCTTATATTCATACAGTATCTTTCCATTCAGGCGTATCACCAGATCGTACTGGGCTCCTGTAGAAACCACGGTCATTCCTCTGCTTTCCGCTCCCAGACTTTCATTGTACAGGATCAGCTTTTCACCTGTTTTTGCCGGAATTTCCGCGGGCAGGGTGATCTCCTGTTTTTTTCCGTCTTTAATGTAGTACCATCCTTTGTTAAGAAGCTGTACACTGTCCTGCTTCTGGATCAGCCCCCCTGTGTGGATTGCCGCAAAGATCGCGCCAAAAACCAGCAGTACCACAACAAAAAGAAAGGATTCTCCCTTCCATATCAAATTTTTCTTTTTTCTGTAATCCATACTCTTCCTCTTTATATTTTTTTATTCCATTTCGTTTTGTATCTATCATATCATCAATCGATTTTTCCGTCAAAAAAATTGTCAAAAAACAGGGTGAAAATTTTTTTCAAAAAAAGCAAAAAAGTGCTTGCATTTTGTAAGAAAGTATTATATACTAACGAAGTCGGTTGCGGGAAACAACAGAATTCAAGAGCAAACGACACAAATGAATATGGCCAGTTGGTCAAGGGGTTAAGACGCCGCCCTCTCACGGCGGAAACACGGGTTCGATTCCCGTACTGGCTATCAACTGAAAGCAGTTAGGATTTTTATTCTGACTGCTTTTTTGTCATTGTTATACTTCACTTTTTCCTGTTATCGCTATCAAACGTTGCTCTGAACATTGCATATAAAAATTTCGTTCTTCCTGTTTTCTGTATTTTCACATATATTATTTTGCATTTCTTTCTCTTCTGTTTTATAATTTCCCTGAAAATACTTAAGATAAGGGGCGACTTCTCATGCATCACAAACGTTCTTTTCGCAGAAAGCTGCAGACATTTTTTCTTTCTCTGCTGCTTGTTCTGCTAACAGTCGCAGGAGTTCCCTCTGCTGCTTACACAGCCGAGGCTGCTTCTGCTGACACAACAATGGCTGTACACTTTCTGGATGTAGGGCAGGGGCTTTCGATCCTGGTCCAGTCACAGGGGCAGAATCTCCTGTATGACGGCGGTGACCGAGGACATTCCAGTTTCGTGGTTTCCTATCTGCAGAAACAGAATATTTCCATCATTGACTATATGATCTCCTCCCATTATGACGAGGACCATGTGGCTGGTCTTGTAGGATGCCTAGACAGCTTTTCCGTAAAAAATGTGATCGGTGCAGATTATGTACAGGATACAAAGATCTATCAATCTTTTGAAAACAGTGTTGCCGCTCAGGGATTAACTGTGCAGCATCCGGAGCCCGGAACGGATTTTACTTTCGGAGGCGGGAAATTTACGGTGCTTTCTCCTCAATCGATCAGCAGCAACGATAACGACAATTCTGTTGCGATCCGGCTGGAAAACGGAAATAACCATTTTCTTTTTACCGGGGATGCAGAATCTGCCGGGGAGGAAGCGATCTGTGATCTGGGACTTGATCTTTCCTGCGATGTGATCGTTCCGGGACATCACGGTTCTGCCACTGCCACCACCTGGGATCTGCTCCAGCAGACTGTTCCGGAATATGCAGTGATCAGCTGCGGCGCCGGTAATTCCTACGGACATCCTCATAAGGATACCATGGATAAGCTTGCGGATATGGGAATACAGGTATTTCGTACTGATGAGCAGGGTACGGTGATCGCAGTCAGCGACGGAAGCAATATCCAGTGGAACCAGAGTCCCTGTAATGATTATTCTGCTGGAGATGAATCGGATACCGGCACACAGCCTTCCTCCGCTTATAAGGATTCCGGTGCGTCCGGCTATGGATCTTCTGATTCGGCTGCTGCAGATCCTCAGACCGGAGTGCAGGCCGATCCGGAGCCAGTGGGTGATATGGTCTGGATCTCCGCTACCGGAAGCAAGTACCACCGGATCCCTAACTGCGGAAATATGAATCCGGATAATGCCACAGAAATGACACGCTCCCAGGCCGAAGCTGCAGGGTATAAAGCCTGCAAGAAGTGTTATTAGAAACGCCCGCATGCTGTCAGGTTTTCTGAATATCATGCAGTATTGACATAATATGGATAATCTTTGAGAACATTATTTAAGGACAGCTGTATCATAAATTGATATGACAGGCTGTCCTTTTCTTTTACTATTTTATAATATCCTCCGCCGGTTCAGCCGGTACGAAAACTCTCTTCTTTTCTTTTTTCTCCTTTTTTGCTGCCTTGGCCCGCTCGGTAGCCTCCCTGCAGAATTCCATCTGGGAATTTATCAGCGTTTTGCCACGTTTGTCCTGCTTTTCATACAAACCGGAGGGCTGCAGGATATGTGCTTTTACATTGTCACGGAATTCCAGATCCAGCACATGCATGATCTCTTCCTTGATCCGCTCATCTTCCACAGGGAAAACAATCTCCACACGACGGTCAAGGTTACGTGGCATCCAGTCCGCACTTCCCATATAGATTTCATCGGAACCGCCATTGCGGAAATAGAAAATACGGCTGTGCTCCAGGAAATTACCGACGATCGAACGCACGTGGATATTTTCGCTGATACCCGGAATGCCCACCCTCAGGCAGCAGATGCCGCGGATCAGAAGATCGATCCTGACACCACAGGAAGAAGCATAATACAGCGCTGCAATGATCTCAGGGTCACACAGAGAATTCATCTTTGCCGCAATGTGAGCCTCTTCTCCCTTTTTCGCATGCTCCGCTTCTCTTTCGATCATTTTTACAAAACGGTCCTTCATCCAGATTGGTGCAACGATCAGGCGATTCCAGCGCTTCGGCTCGGAATATCCGGAAAGCATGTTGAACACAGCAGTTGCATCCTCTCCAAACCGTTCGTCACAGGTAAATATACCACAGTCTGTATAAAGCTTGGCTGTGGAATCGTTATAGTTTCCGGTTGCCAGATGCACATATCTGCGGATCCCGTTTTCTTCTCTTCTCACAACAAGAGTGATCTTACTGTGTGTTTTCAGGCCCACCAGACCATAGATCACATGACAGCCTGCCTTTTCCAGCATTTTTGCCCAGACGATATTGTTTTCCTCATCAAAACGCGCTTTCAGCTCTACAAGAACAGAAACCTGCTTGCCGTTTTCTGCGGCTTGAGCAAGTGCCGCAATGATGGGTGAATTGCCGCTGACGCGATACAGGGTCTGCTTGATTGCCAGTACATCCGGGTCCTTTGCCGCCTGACGCACGAAATCCACCACCGGATCAAAGCTCATATACGGATGATGCAGGAACACATCACCCTCCCTGATCACCTGAAAAATATCTTTATCATTCTGAAATGCAGGCACTGCTGCCGGTTTGTATTTCGGTTCCTTGAACTGATCGTATCCGTCAATACCATAAACCTTCATCAGCATGGTCAGATCCAGCGGTCCGTTGATAAAAAAGATATCATCTCCATGAACCTGAAACTCCATTTTCAGAATATCCAGAAGCCGCGGATCCATCTTATCTTCCACTTCCAGGCGGATCACCTCGCCCCACTGGCGCTTTTTCAGCTGTTTCTGGATCTCAACCAGAAGATCCTCTGCCTCATCCTCGTCAATAGGAAGATCCGCATTACGCATGATCCTGTACGGATGGGCACAGATCACATCATAGCTTAAGAACAGCTTGTCGATGTTGCGCTCAATGATCTGTTCCAGAAGTGTTACGGTTGTATGGCCTTTTTTCTCAGATGGAATGATCACTACTCTCGGAAGTACAGAAGGCACCTGTACAGTGGCAAAATCAATCTCTTCTTTTCCTTTTTTGGTATCTTTTTTGGAAAGAAGTGCTCCGATATTCAACGTTTTATTACGGATCAGAGGAAACGGTCTGGAAGAATCCATTGCCATTGGTGTCAGGACCGGATATACATTATCTTCAAAATACTGATCCACAAATTCTTTCTGCTTCTCGGAAAATGCCTCGTGCTCAAAGATCACATGAAGTCCTGCTTTTTCAAGTGCAGGGACCAGAGACCGGTTTAATGTACTGTACTGTACGTGAACAAGATCATGTGTCTGCCGGCTGATGGCTTTCAGCTGTTCCTTGGCTGTCATTCCTGCAATATCTGTTTTTTTGTACCCTGCATGAACCTGATCCTTCAGGGATGCAACACGGACCATATAAAATTCATCCAGATTGGATGAGGTGATACTCAAAAATTTCAGTCTCTCAAACAGAGGTAGATTTTTGTCTCTGGCTTCACTGAGCACACGATCATCAAATTTGATCCAGCTCAGTTCTCTGTTTACAAAATATTCCGGTTTGTCAAATTCCTTAAATTTCATACAAAAACCTCCTCCGTTATCTTCTTCCCTTCCGTCTCATTACAAGCCGGATTCCAAACACCTCTTCAAAAAATTCTTTTTTATCTTTCAGAAGCCCCAGCTCCAGAGAAACATCCCTTGCGGAATCCACCACCAGGTAAAGAATCCTGTCTTTTAAGGTTACATTAAGCGCTTTTACCTTCTGGTAATGGCTTCTGTCCATAGCATTGGCCAGACGGAGAATTGCGGTCAGCTTCGCAGTCAGGAGATAATTTTCCCTGCTCATGGATGTTTCACGGTTGATCTCTTCGTAGCAGCCGAATTCTCTGGTATTGTACCTTACCGCACTGGCGATCACCTGCCGCTCCTCTGTGGAAAGACCTATGATCTCCGTAGCCATGATGATCCGGTAAGAGCATTCTGCCACCTCACTCATACTGATATATTTTCCGCAGTCATGAAGAAGAACTGCGATCTGCAGAAGAAGCCGTTCACGTTTTCCCATGCCGTGGATCTTCCTTGTGCTGTCAAAAATATCCAGTGCCACATCAGTAGTTCCTGCAATGTGGTTCTTTCCGCTGGAATACCTTTTGGCAATGTTCCTGGATGCCACCAGGATATCATTTTCAAAATTGTGTACACTTTTCAGATATTTGTTTTTTTCCGCATAGTCATAGGCAATCCCGTCCAGAAGAGAAACACCCGGGATCCAGAGTGCTTCTGCCTGAAAGATTTCTATAAAATTTCGGATGATAACCATGTTCGGCACGATCAGAGACGCATATTCCGGTTCCAACTCCATGGATTCGGCAAGGTCATGATCAGACATGTTTACAATGGTCTCGTATTTCTTCAGGAATTCCTCCTTTGTGATGATATTCTCTCCGGATCTGTCCTGAAAAATCGTATCTGTGAGAAAATCTCCCATCAGGATCAGATTGGAGATTTCCTTGTCCTTAAGATAAAGACGTTGAAAGCTTATCAGATCATTTCGGATAAATTCCTCTATCAGCCGGTCATAATGTGGAGTTGTTTTCTCCAGTTCTTTCAGACGTTCGCGGATACGAAGACTTCCCATACGGATACTCTGGGTCAGCACCAGAGCATCTTTATCAAAGAGAGAGATCTGCAGATTTCCTCCTCCGATATCCAGGATCGCCGTACCCTTCTGAATAGCCTTTTTGAAGCCGGATTCAATGGCAGCAATGGATTTATATCCCAGAAAATGCTGTTCCGCATTACTCAGGATCTCTACCCGGATACCAGTTCTCTGATAGATCTGCTCCAGGATGATCACCGGATTTTTCAGCTCACGGAGAGAGCTTGTTGCACACGCACGCCAGCTTTCTACCCCAAATTCAGCCATCATGCGTTTAAAATCATTAAGGGTCTCGCAGAGCTCATCCACAGTCTCCATCTCTAGCCGTCCTGCAGCATAAGTTCCACGGCCCAGCTCCAGCTGGTAACGGACATCATTGATCTCCCGGAAGCCGATCCGCTTTGACATTTCAAAGATCTTCATACTGACTTCATAGGAGCCTATATCAATTGCTGCAAAGGTTGTCACCGCCATAGTTTTTCATCCTTTCCCCCAATACACAGGTAAACTATTTCTTTTTTTCTTCCTCTGTTCCCACAATGTAATCAATAAACTGCTGCGCTGCACGTCCGGTCAGTCCGCCGTGAGAGATCTCCCACTGGTTGGCTTTCAGAAGAAGCTCCTCCTCCGGCATGGTAACTCCATAACGGGCTGCCAGTGTGCGGACGATCTCCTGGAACTGTTTTTTGTCCGGTTTGCCAAAGTAGATACGGACACCAAAGCGATATACCAGGGAAAGCTTCTCCTGCACGGTATCGGAGGAATGCAGATCATTGTCATCTGCGATCTCCAGCTTGTCTGTGGCACGCTCACGGACAAGATTACGCCGGTTACTTGTGGCATAGATCAGGACATTGTCCGGTTTTTTCTCAAGACCGCCCTCGATCACGGCTTTCAGGTATTTATATTCAATCTCAAATTCCTCAAAGGAAAGATCATCCATATAAATGATAAAACGATAGTTACGGTTTTTGATCTGGGCGATGACTTCATTAAGATCCTGGAACTGATGCTTATAGGCCTCAATGATACGAAGTCCCTGATCATAATACTGGTTCAAGATTCCCTTGATACTGGAAGATTTACCGGTTCCCGCATCACCAAAGAGCAGACAGTTGTTCGCCTTTCTCCCCTGTACAAATGCCTCTGTATTATCAATGAGCTTTTTCTTGGCGATCTCATATCCTACCAGATCATCGATCTTCACATGTGCGATCCTTGTGATAGGCTGGATCTCCACCTTTCCCTCCTCATCGTGGCCGATACGGAATGCCTTATGGAGACCAAGCTTGCCAACACCGAAATCTTTATAGAAGGATACCATATCATCCATAAATTCTTCGGTTGTGGTGGCTGCTGCCAGGGTTTTGCTCATCTGGCAGATACGGTCACGGATCCTGGTATTAAAGAGCTTGCTGTTCTCATCCGGTGTCTGGTAATCACAGATCACCCTGCAGCATACAGTTCCGAACACTTTATCAAAGACCGTGATGTCAAAATCATACAATTCCTTGAAAATCTGGAAATCATTTTTTGCCAGGTCGTTAATGCTGCCCTTGATCGCTCCTCGTATCTCGCTTGCCATACTGAAAGCGTTCTCATGATTTACCAGAAGGAAGGTAAGATATGTATGCCAGATATTTCCGGAAAAACCGTACATTCCTGCCAGCTCCACCAGCCCGTTGACACTTTTGAAAAACTGGTCTTCTCTTGCCTTGAGTGCTTCTTCATCTGCTTCATAAAGATTAATAAGTTCTGTCATATCGTCCAGTATCTCACCGTTTGAAAATCCACGGTAAAGGATACATTCCTGAATTCTTGCCAACATAATAATTTAGCTCCTCTGTCTCTTAATAATTTCCAAGAACACGGAGAACATTCGCCTCCGCCTCGATTCCTCTTAACGCATTCTCCACAGCGCTTTCGCCAAGTTTCCCTGTGAAATCCACGAAAAAACGGTATTCCCAGGATTTTCCCGGAATCGGACGGGATTCAATTTTGGTCATGTTCAGTCCGTTGTAGATAATATGGGAAAGCATGTTGTAAAGAGTTCCGCTTTCATGAGGCAGCTCAAAACAGATGCTGATCTTCCCGGCCTTTTCCTCGTATTCCGGTTTCCTGCTTACAATAATAAAACGTGTAGAGTTTGCTTTTTCTCTGCAGATATTTTCTGCAAGGACCTTCAGACCGAATACCTCACCAGCCTCACGGCTTGCGATAGCTGCCACGCCTTTGTCCCCCACCTCACTGACCTTTTTAGCCGCGCCTGCGGTGTTTTCCACTTCCTTCTTTTTCCAGGAAGGGTTTTCCTCCAGAAATGCCTTGCACTGGGCAAGCCCCTGAGGATGAGAGCAGACTTCCCTGATATCCCCTATCTGTGCATCCGGCATGCCCAGAAGCACATGATCCACACGGATGATCTGCTCGCCTACGATATACAGCTTGTACTCCATAAGAAGGTCATAGATATCAGCCACGATACCTGCAGTAGAATTCTCAATAGGAAGTACCGCATAATCGGCCTTGCCATGGGTTACATCCTCCATAGCTGTCCTCCATGTTTTTACATGGTAGCTTTCGATATTTTTCCCAAAGTACTGCCGCATAGCCGCATAGCTGTAGGCTCCCTCTACACCCTGGAACACAACCGTTGCGTTTTCAAGGGGAACATGCTTCACAGTTGTGAAATTGCGCTCTCCGTAAATCCCATGCTCTGTCAACAGCTGGTACTGTCTCTTACGGCTGATGGCCATGATCTGACGGAAAAGCTCCTGCACACCGAGGCTGTTAAAGTCCCCGTGGGCCTTGTTTTTCAGCGTATGGATCTTCTGGCTCTCACGTGCCGGATCCAGTACCTGCTTACCGGTTTTTATTTTATATTCAGCGACTTCCTCACTCACCTTCATTCGTTTTTCAAAGAGACGTACGATCTCACTGTCGATCTCATCGATCTCGTCTCTGTATCTTTCCAAATCCGTCATTGGTTTCCTCCGTTATGTCTCCTGATAATTTCTGTAAGATCCCCCAGGAACGCCAGGGAACCAAAAGCAATGATCACATCCTCTTTTCCTGCCAGCTGATAGGCCTCTGCCACTGCGGCTTCGATGTTGTCAAAGGGCCTTACATCAGAATGAAATTCCCGCACCGCATCTGCCAGCTCCTGCGGGGTCAGAGCCCTGGGGTTATCCGGTGCTGCAATCGTCAGGATGGTATCTGCGTATTTTTCTGTTTTCCGGATAACCTTGCGGTAATCCTTGTCACGGAACATTCCCATGATGTAGATGATCCTTTTTCCCTTAAAATACCGTTCAATGGATGCAGCCAGCATGTCTGCCGCTGCAGGGTTATGAGCTCCATCAACCACAAAATCCGGTTCTGTCCCGAGAAGTGCAAATCTTCCCGGCCAGGTGGTACGTTTCAATCCATCCTGTCTCTGGACCAGTGTTGTGGGATATCCCTGTTCATTCAGGATTTCCAGTGCTCGGAGCGCTGCCACCGCATTTTCCTTCTGATAGGCACCTGCCAGGGATATTGTATATTTTTCTCCTTTATAAAGAAAGGTCTGGCCAGTTATGGATGCTTCCAGTACCTCTGCGCTGTCCTGGTCTGCTGCCTCGTATGGCACATTCTGTTCTGTGCATATTCTTCGTATGACCGCCTCTGCCTCCGGCTGCTGCTTTACAGTTACCATATGACTGTTCGGTTTAATGATGCCGGCCTTTTTTTCTGCTATCTCGCCCAGGGTATTTCCAAGAAATGCCGTATGATCCATACTGATGGATACCAGAATGGAAAGAACTGTAGTACTTATAATGTTGGTGGCATCCAGATCACCGCCCATACCAACTTCCATTAATACCAGATCGCATTTCTCATCCCGAAAATAAAGAAATGCGGCTGCAGTTTCAATTTCAAATACTGACGGATGCGGTTTTCCCTCTTTTACGATCTCATCGATCACCTCCGCGATCCTTGTCACATATGCTGCAAATTTCTCTCTGCTGACAGGTTCTCCGTTAACCTCCATCCTCTCTCTGTAGGAATAGACCGCCGGGGAAATATATCTTCCGACCCGGTAACCTGCACCTGATAAAGCGGAATACAGATATGCGATCACAGAACCCTTTCCGTTAGTTCCCGCTACATGAACATACTTCAGTTCATCCTGGGGATCTCCAAGCCGCCTCATCAGTTCTCTCATATTTTCCAGTCCCAGAACAATTCCCTTTTTCAATTCCGCAGCTCTGATGTAGGCACGACTTTCTTCATAATTCATCGTCTGTTTTCTCCTTCCGCATGTGTTGATGATCCATTACTGCTTTTTCACTTTGCAGTAATAATTTTGTTCATTATAACCCACGTGTATATTTTTTTCAAGGCAGGGAAGGCTATTAAAGACGCTTTTCCACGTTAAATATATTTAAAGTCCAGGCGGATATTCGCAGCCCCGCAGGGGACTTTCTTAATTCAGTTAAACTGACATTTTTCCGGAAAGCGCAGGATTTCTGCTGATGAGAAGGAGCTTTAAAATGCAAAAGAAGGATTTTTTTCTGTGCGGTTTTACAGGCTGGTGTCTGGAGATCTTATGGACAGGACTGCACTCTCTTGTCACCGGACATTTTACTATGATGGGCAAAACCTCTCTTCTGATGTTCCCTATTTACGGACTTGCAGCACTGATCCGTCCGGCTTACTACAAGCTTGCCCGCTTTCCGGTTATGGTACGGGGGATCATTTACAGCTGCGGGATTTTTTTCGTGGAATTTTTAAGCGGATCTTTTTTTCAGAAGCTTCACATCTGTCCCTGGGATTATTCTCATGTTCCGCTTCAGTATAAAGGAGTGATCCGGCTGGACTATGCTCCTCTGTGGTTTTTTACCGGTCTCTTTTTCGAATGGCTTCTTCGACAAAATCCTCGGAAAGTCTCTTGAAAATCTCACAGTTATATTATATGATAACTGGAAGGAATCTTATTTCCAGTAAATAATTGGAGGTACAACATGAGACATTTAATGAGTCCATTGGATTTCTCGGTTGAAGAGCTTGATAAGCTTCTGAATCTCGCCGACGACATCGGGAAAAATCCAAAAAAGTATGCGCATACCTGTGATGATAAAAGGCTTGCGACATTGTTTTACGAACCAAGTACACGTACACGTTTAAGTTTCGAAGCAGCCATGATGAATCTTGGAGGAAAGGTTCTCGGTTTTTCTTCTGCTGATTCCAGCTCCGCATCCAAAGGCGAAAGCGTTGCCGATACTATTCGCGTTGTTTCCTGTTATGCAGATATCTGTGCTATGCGTCATCCGAAAGAGGGTGCTCCGCTTGTAGCTTCTACGTCATCCAATATTCCGGTGATCAATGCCGGTGATGGCGGCCACCAGCATCCTACCCAGACATTAACCGATCTTTTAACTATCCGCTCCCTGAAGGGCAGACTTGACAATATTACCATCGGCCTCTGCGGTGACCTGAAATTCGGCCGTACCGTTCACTCTCTGATCGAGGCTCTGGTCCGTTATGAAAATGTGAAATTTGTTCTGATTTCTCCGGAGGAGCTTCGTATTCCAAGCTATATCCGTGAGGATGTTCTGAAACGCAACAATGTCGAGTTTGTCGAGGAGGAACGTCTGGAGGATGCACTTCCGGATCTGGATATCCTGTACATGACCCGTGTTCAGAAGGAACGTTTCTTCAACGAAGAGGATTATGTCCGCATGAAAGATTTCTATGTTCTGGACAAACAGAAAATGGAGCTTGCACCGAAGGATATGTATGTCCTCCACCCACTCCCACGTGTTAACGAGATTTCTGTTGAAGTGGATTCTGATCCACGTGCCGCTTATTTCAAACAGGTCCAGTATGGTGTGTATGTCCGTATGGCCCTGATTCTTACATTACTGGAGGTGGAACTGCCATGTTAAACGTAGGTGCTCTTCGTGAGGGTTATGTTCTGGATCATATCAAAGCCGGCAAGGCAATGACGATCTATCATGACCTGAAGCTGGATAAGCTGGACTGTACGGTTGCTATCATCAAAAATGCCCGCAGCCAGAAAATGGGAAAAAAGGATATCATCAAGGTTGAATGCCCCATCGAGGATCTGGATCTGGATATCCTTGGTTTTATCGATCATAATATTACCGTAAATATCATCAAGGACGAAAAGATCGTTGCAAAGAAAGAGCTGAAGCTGCCGAAGCAGGTTGTGAACGTGATCAAATGCAAGAATCCTCGCTGCATTACTTCCATCGAGCAGGGACTGGATCAGATTTTTGTTCTTGCAGACGAAGAGAATGAGGTTTACCGGTGTAAGTATTGCGAGGAGAAATATAGAGGTAAACGGAATAAATAGAGTTCATATGAGCATGATTAACAAACGGACGCGTCCGGCTCCTGCGAAGGCCTGAATATCGAAGCGGGAACCGGGCGCTGTGTTTTCATAGAAAAGTTTTTTACAAAAAAGCAACTGATATTTTACAGAACATATCTGCAAAATACAGTTGCTTTTATTATGTGCTTATTATCATACACAGTCAGACCGATAAGCCGGGTTATGTCGTTGGGTGATCATCTATCTAGGCCTTCCGTTGCCAGAAGGCTCCAGCGACCTACCTGAAAGCACGACGGGCCGCCGTATGGCTTTCTTCTCGGTCTTGCTTCGAATGGAGTTTACATGTGCCCGCTCTGTTACCACAGCGGCGGTAGTCTCTTACACTGCCTTTCCACCCTTACCCCGTAAAACGGGGCGGTTTATTTCTGTTGCACTGGTCTGGGAGTTACCTCCACCGGACGTTATCCGGCATCCTGCCCTGTGAAGCCCGGACTTTCCTCGTCTGGACCCTTTCGTCTGTCCAGCCGCGATCACCTGGCCTGGCTGCGCACCTGCTATTTTAACACAGGTGTATAGACTTGTAAAGTTGGAATTTTCTTGATCTCCTATGTCTTTTACATGGAAATCCATCCAAATGCATTTGCCACAGAACTGAAAAGAATGATCGTCGCAAAGATTGGGCAAAGATACTGGATCATAAAATTAAAGATTCTTTTTCTGCGGAAAGTACCACCTTCCTGCAGTACTTCCTCTTCAATCTTCTTTGTACCAACTACTCTGGATATCAGAAGACAGGTAGCAATCGCTGCAATCGGCATCATGACAGAGTTCGTCAGGAAATCAAAGAAATCAAGGAACTGCATTCCAATGATCTTAACACACGCCAGAGGACCATAGCCAAGAGAAGAAAGACTTCCGAGAACAACCATGATAATTCCGACAAATACTGTCGCCTTCTTGCGCCCCCATTTCAGTTCATCCTGAAAAGTAGATACTGCACTCTCAGTCAGTGCAATAGAACTGGTCAGAGCTGCACAGAGAACCAGTACAAAAAACAGGATTCCAACCAGAGTTCCAAATCCCATGCTTGCGAATACCTTCGGAATCGTAATAAACATCAGTGCCGGTCCCGCCTGTAACGTATCCGGATCTCCACCGGAAAATGCAAACACTGCCGGAATGATCATCAGACCTGCCATCATTGCGATCGCTGTGTCAAAAATTTCTACATTTTGTGTAGAACCTTCAATAGATACATCCTTTTTCATATAGGAACCAAAAGTTACCAGAATACCCATCGCGATCGACAGAGAATAAAACATCTGTCCCATTGCCGCAACCACTGTCATCCAGGAAAAGTTTTTGATATTTGGTATCAGAAAATATTTCACACCTTCCAGTGCTCCTGGCCTCGTTACCGAATAAATGACAATGACCACAGACAAGAATACCAGTATCGGCATCATTAATTTGGAAACTCGTTCCACGCCATTCTGCACACCTGCATAAATGATCACCAACGTAAGCAGTGTAAAAAACAGGAAACAGGTTTCTGTAGAAAACCCATCCGCTATAAAGGCAGAAAAATATCCGTCTTCAGCAAGAGTCTGACTGCCTCCCTTTACATATTCCACCAGGTATTTAATTACCCAGCCACCGATCACGGAATAATACGGCACGATCAGAACCGGTATGATTGCGTTGATCCAACCGCCCAAAGACAGCCACTTTGATTTACCAAAAGTTCCAAACGCACCTACCGGACTTTTCCTTGTCATACGTCCCAGAGCTGTCTCTGCCACGATCATAGAATATCCAAAGGTCAATGCCAGAATGATATAGATCAGTAAAAAAATTCCACCGCCGTACTTTGCCGCCAAATAAGGGAATCTCCATATATTCCCAAGCCCTACCGAAGCACCAGCTGCAGACAGTACAAATCCAATCTTCCCGGAAAATGTACTCCTCTCATGTTTATGTTTCTCCATAATTCTTCCTTTCCCGTCACATATTTGTTTTTCATATTCTTTATGTCTTCTCAATTTCCGCTCATATGATAATACCATGCTTTTATCCCTCAGGCAAACAATATATTAAAAAAATGCAGAGCCTATATTTCCTGAATTACTGTTCACTCCATTCTCAATAACACGCTTCGCGATGCTCAGAATTTATGCTAATCACATAAATTCGTGCAGTATGTCTCGGGTTTTCTGTGACTTTCGCTCACAAAAAACACCTCGCAGAATATTACCAGTAAACAGTAATTTTCCTGTTCTGCATCCCACAACCATACTCTCCGCACATTTTATATTTTTCCTGCCAGCTAGATGCACCAGCCTGGGGGAGAGGATATCGGTTTGGGCTGCTGCGGAGGAGGGGTGATAACTACTTGGGCTGCGGGAGTCGGCGTTATTGCGGCAGGGTCAGCTGTCTGAGCCAACGGCGAGTTCTGGCCCTGCCGCAATGCTTTTAGCCGACTCACGGAGTCCTAGTAGTATCCCCCGACGGAGTCCCTGCCCGGACCGATATCCTCTCCCCCAGGCGTCCGTCGTCCGCCATCCGGCATTCTGCTTCCACCACTTTCCCCAGCAGTATCCCCCCTACGCAACCATCCACTCTGACGTCATCATCCAAACATTCGTTCGTAAATTAATTTCCTACCGGAGCACCAACGTCCACTCCCGCCGATCCACAACCTCACCGATCACCCCAGCCTGCAGACCAGCCGCATCCAGCCGCTTCATGATCTCCGGCACATCCCTCTCCGGAACCGCCGCCAGCAATCCCCCAGAAGTCTGCGGATCAAACACCAGATCCTCCCGCCAGAGCTCTGCCACACTTTTCACTCCGGTTTTCTCAGCAAACTCCCGGTTCCTGTAAGCCCCACCCGGAATCAATCCCATAGAAGCAAACTCCTCCACATCCGGAAGCACCGGCAGCTTCTCCGTATCGATCACAACCGTCCGGTCACTGGCCACAGCCATCTCCGTAGCATGTCCCCCAAGACCAAACCCCGTCACATCCGTACAGGCATGAACCTCAAACTCTTTAAAAACCTCACAGGCATCCCGGTTCAGTTTCTTCATGGAAGCCAAAATCGCCTTACGTGCACCTTCCGTCACCAGATCCGCCTTGATCGCCGTATTCACGATCCCCGCACCCAGCGCCTTCGTCAGGATCAGCTTATCTCCGGTCTGCGCTCCAAAATTCTTCCAGAACTTCCTCGGATCTACAAAACCCGTCACACTGAGCCCATACTTTGGTGTATCATCCTGGATCGTATGGCCACCGGCAAGAACCGCACCAGCCTCCATCACCTTATCTGCACCACCACGCAGGATCTCCCCGAGAATCTCCACATCCATATCCTTCGGAAACGCCACAATATTCAAAGCCGTCTTTGGAGTTCCACCCATAGCATATACATCACTCAACGCATTGGCCGCCGCGATCTGCCCGAAATCATAAGGATCATCTGCCACAGGCGTAAAAAAATCCAGTGTCTGGATCAGCGCCAGATCATCACTCACCCGGTAAACTGCAGCATCATCCGAAGTGTCCGTTCCAACCAGAAGATCCGGATCACAGAACTTTGGCAGCCCTCCAAGAACTCCCGCCAGAGTCCCCGGTCCTACCTTAGCTGCACAGCCACAGTTTGGAGCCAGTTTTGTCAGTTGTACTTTTTCTTTCATGATCATTTTCCCTTTCCTTTAAGCCCTGTAAATCCCGTTATCCATCCGCAGCACCACAGAAGACTTTAACTTTTCCAATTCACACTCAAAAGACTCCACACACCACAGATCCTATGCACAGAGAAATCCTAATCTTCTCATCTTTGCGCCAACCGATATCTGCACTGCATAGAGCCTTATATCTACACATAGCTTTTTTTATTCATACAATTAATTTATACATTAAAACAACTACCGCCAATAAACTCCCTCAGAAGCGAATTAAACGGAACGCCTTCACTGGGCACCGGCACAAAATAATCCAGGAACTTCAAAAGCCGCTTCGCCTCCTGATACTCCGGTTCACTCTTGTCAATTCCAAAAAGCAGCGGTTCCGCATAAACCTTCAGGCAGGCAAGCTCATACACAAGAGCAGAATTAAACATCACATCTGCTTCCTCCTGGAACGGAAAAATATTCTGCTCCTCGCCTCTCCGTACAGAAGGCCACCTTGCAATGGTATCCTTTGCGGAAGTTCCACGTGTACGTGCATCACGGACAATTCGGCGTATCAGTCTTCCATCCGTTGTGGGGATCCGGTTATGCTCATCAATATTCAGCTGTGTCAGCGCACTGATATAGATCTTAAACTTACTCTCTTTTGGAAGGGCATAACTCAGCTTGTCATTAAGCCCGTGAATGCCTTCGATGACCAGGATATCATCTTTTCCAAGCTGAAGCTGGTCTCCCCGGTATTCCCTGCATCCGGTCTTGAAATTAAATGTAGGAAGATCCACGGTTTTTCCCGAAAGAAGATTCAGCATATCTTCATTAAACTGCTTCGTGTCAATGGCTTCCAGACACTCATAATTCTTTTCTCCGAATTCATCCAACGGCGTATGTTCACGATCCACAAAATAGTTATCCACAGCAATGGGATGCGGCTTCAGACCATGAGCAGAAAGCTGAATAGATAATCTATGAGAAAAACTGGTCTTTCCGGAAGAAGACGGGCCTGCGATCATTACGAACTTTACATTGCCCCTTCTCCGGATCTCCTCGGCAATCGAAGAAATCTTGGCCTCATGGAGTGCCTCCTGGATCAGCATCAGGCTCTGCACACCTTCTCTTGTGATCCGGTCATTGAGATCTCCTACAGTGGCAACATCCAGCTTATCGCCCCACTCTTCCGATTCCTTCTGCACATGGAAGATCTTATCCTGGGGTTCAAAAGGCTCCAGCACATCCGGGTTTTTCTGCCTCGGAAGGATCAGCACAAAGCCTTCATCATAAAGCTGCAGATCAAAATACTTCACATAGCCGGTATCCGGTGCCATAAATCCGTAAAAATAATCCTCAAAATTTTCCAGGCTGTAAATATTCACTCTGGAAACCCGTCGATAACGGAACAGCTTTTCTTTATCATACATATGATGCCTGTGGAACATGGAAACGGCATCATCCGTGCTGACACTGCGTTTGCAAATCGGAAGCTTCCGTTCTACCAGTTCCCGCATCCGCACTTTTACCCGGTCAAGAAGCTCCTGATCCAGGGTAGCACTGCCTTTCATGGTAAAATAAAGAGCATTTCCAATAGAATAATGGATCACAACATGATCCACATTCTCTTTTCCAGCTACATCAAAAATTGCCTTCAAAAGAATAAAGATCGCACTTCTCCGATAGGTTTTTCGACCGGCACTGTCCTTTGCGGTTATAAATCCCAGTGTACAGTCATGCTGAAGCTTCTTGTGAAGCTCACGGAGCTTTCCGTTCTCAGTCACAAGGATCACCGGATACTCTGTTTTGCCCTCATAATCCCTTATGATCTCAGAATACGGTGTCATTTTGGGGTATTCCCTTGTTTCTCCGTTTATGGTCACTTTAATCATTGTCTGTTCCATAACGATCCCCTCCACAGGCTTACATATTTATACAGCTGCCCGATTTTTCGGACAGCCATGTGTTGCACAATTCATTTTTCCGAAACGGATAATCGTATTCCGTCCCACTACATATTCATGAATACAAGCACTTTTTGCAATCCGCTTTTACAAAACAGTATATGGATTTTTCACACTGGCGCAGGTTGTCTTAAGCGCAGAGAATGTCTCATTCAGTTCCTTCTCCATAGCTTCCGCAAAAATATACTCCGTACCGTAATGTCCGGCATCTACGATCGCCAGACCATCTGCCATAGTATCGATGGCAGTATGATAATCAATATCTCCGGTCACATATACATCCGCACCGGCGGCCATTACATCACCGATCATACTCTTTCCGCTTCCTGTACAGATCGCCACAGTCTCGATCTTCCGATCCAGATCACCGTAAACCCGCACATCCGGAAGATGATTGCATTCTTTTACATATTTTCCAAACTCACCAAGAGTCATAACATGGGGAAGCTTTCCTACTCTTCCGAACCCCTCCGGCTGCTCCCCGGATTCATCGGTAACTGTAAGCACCCTTGTATCCTGAAGCTTCAGATGATCTGCGCTTAAATCTGCCATTCCGATCACATCATAATTGGTATGCATGGCAAAATACGGGATATCCTCCTTTATCAGACGGAGGATCTTTCTTCCGGTAAAGGTATGATTGTTGATCTTTTTGATCCCGGAAAAGATCATTGGGTGATGGGTAAGGATCATATCCGCACCAGCAGCCACCGCCTCATCCAACACCGGTTCCGTAAGATCCAGCGCGAGAAATACATGGGAAATCTCTTTCTGGTCATCTCCCACCAGCAGTCCCACATTATCCCAGTCCTCCGCAAATTTTTGCGGATGGTGCTCATTCAGCCATTCGATCAGTTCATATGCTTTCATATCGTTTCAGAGCTGTATGGATCAGCTCCATTTCCTCCTTTACTTCTTCCAGACGAGTTTTTGCGGAAACAGACTCTGCCCCGGAAAGACCAGCAAGTATTTTCTTACGGATCATTTCCTCCCGTAGAAGATACTCTTTAAGGACCGGGTGACATTTTTTCAGAAGGAGAGGTCCAAACCAAGCCTCTTCCTCTGTGTAAACAGTCTTTTCTCCCGAATTGTTACGTACCGCTTTCATCATAGGATAAAATTTTCCGTCTTCTTTTATCATTTCTTCCCTTACGATCTCCCAGCCGATCTCAGAAAGAAAATGCCGGAAATGAGGAAGGTCCGACTGAGGCTGCAGGATCAGTTCCTGAAACCCCTCCCGGACCTTCGCTCCATCCTTTAATATCCTTTCCATCAGAGGACCACCCATTCCCGCGATCACCAGGGTATCACCTTCCCCCGGCTCAAGCTTCGCAAGCCCGTCGCTCAAACGGGTCTCTATGTAATCTTCAAGGCCATAACGGGTAATATTCTCCCTGGCTCTTGAAAGCGGTCCCGGACGTACATCCATGGCAATGGCTGACGGAACTGTTTTTTCACTGACAAGCCAGATCGACAGATAGCCATGGTCACATCCTACGTCTGCCAGCCGGTTTCCTTTTGTTACCATACCGGCAATGGCACGAAGACGCATGGAAAGCTGTACGGATATATTTTTATCAGTCAAGATAATCCTTCAGCTTGCGGCTACGGCTGGGATGACGCAGCTTGCGCAGAGCTTTTGCCTCGATCTGACGGATACGCTCTCTTGTGACATTGAACTCTTTACCAACTTCCTCCAGAGTTCTGGCACGTCCGTCGTCCAGTCCGAAACGGAGGCGGAGAACCTTCTGTTCACGGTCAGTAAGCGTACTTAAGACTTCTACCAGCTGCTCCTTCAGAAGTGTAAATGCAGCTGCATCTGCAGGTACCGGAACATTATCATCCTGAATGAAATCGCCAAGATGACTGTCTTCCTCCTCACCGATAGGAGTTTCCAGAGATACCGGCTCCTGAGAGATCTTAAGAATCTCACGTACACGGTCTACCGGCATGTCCATCTCCTCAGCGATTTCCTCCGGCGTAGGTTCACGTCCAAGCTCCTGGAGCAGCTGACGGGAAACACGGATCAGCTTGTTGATGGTCTCAACCATATGCACAGGGATACGGATGGTACGTGCCTGATCTGCAATGGCTCTTGTGATAGCCTGACGGATCCACCAGGTTGCATAGGTACTGAACTTGTAGCCTTTTCTGTAATCAAATTTTTCAACAGCTTTGATAAGGCCAAGATTTCCCTCCTGGATCAGGTCGAGGAACAGCATTCCACGTCCAACATAACGCTTTGCAATGCTGACAACAAGACGGAGATTGGCCTCTGCCAGACGTTTCTTGGCAGCTTCATCCCCCTTTTCCATTCTCTTGGCAAGCTCGATCTCCTCATCTGCACTTAACAGACTGACTTTACCGATCTCTTTCAGGTACATACGGACCGGATCCTCGATGCTGACACCTTCCGGTACAGAGAGGTCAATCTTATCAAGCTCTACCTCTTCTTCATCTTCCATCCCATCCATATCCATATCGTTATCAAGGAGGAGTTCGTCACCGCTGTTTTCTGTGATACGGAGAACGTCCACACCGCTGGCCTCCAGGAAGTCAAAAACCTTCTCCATCTGATCCACTTCCAGTGGAGAGTCCTTGAAAAAGTCACTGATCTCCTGATATTCCAGCACATTCTTTTTCTTTTTTGCAAGTTCAAGAAGCTCTACAAGTTTCTCGCTGAATTTTGCCATATTCATTTCCATAGGTGCTCTATACCTCCATATAGTGTTTATATTTTATCCTTAATTGAAAGAAATATGCAGCTGCTGCCTCTTTCTTCCAAGGTCTTCCAGTTCTTTTTTTGCTTTTATCAGTTCCTGAAGCCCGGCCATGTCTGACGGGTTCCAGGTACGGTTTTTTTCTTTGAGGCTTTCTTCCTTGATCCGCAGCAGCGCATCGGAAAAAGCCCTCTGCTGTTCTCCTTCGTTTTCCAGATGGATGGTGGCGTTAAAAAGAGATGCCACCTCCCGCTGCTCCTCACTGTCTGTAAAGGCGTTGAGAAGCTTCCCCGGATTGGTCTCTCCCTCCTTATGCTGTTCAAACAGCATTTGGGCTACCTCTTTATACAGCGGTACCACAAAATCGGAAGGGGAAATGTATTTTTCCACCTGTTCAAAAATACCCGGATAATTTACAAGCCAGGTCAGCATCAGCTTCTGTGCTTTGTCTGCGGCGGATTCCTTTTTCTTTGTTTCCGGAGTCCCGGACTTTGGCTGGATCCGTTTCTCTGCAGGCGTTCCCTTCAGAGCCAGCGTGTTGACCCTTTTCCGGATATCCTCCGTGCCCACTCCATAGCGGCCGTATTCCTTTACAATGGCTTCTATATAAAGATTCCTCTCCAGTTCATCGGAAAGCTCCAGAAGCATCCCGGCACACCGCTCAAAAAACTGATTCTGTCCCTGGGGTGCATCCATGGCAAATTCCTGTTCCGCAATATGTACACGGAACATAAAGCTGTCCATGGCCCGGTCCAGACGTTCCTCAAAGGCCTCCGCTCCTTCATTCTTGATGAACTCGTCCGGATCCTTCCAGGGCTTCAGGCTTACTACCCTGGACGTGACTCCCGCCTCCCGCAGGATCGGGATCGCACGAAGGGCCGCCCGGATCCCTGCACCGTCACTGTCATAAAGAAGCAGGACTTCCTTGGTGTAACGTTTCACAAGACTTGCATGTCCGGAGGTCAGTGCAGTTCCAAGCGACGCCACTGCATTGGTAAAGCCTGCCTGATGCATGGCGATCACATCCATATATCCCTCACAGAGGATCAGATAATTCTTCCTGGTGGTCCTGGCCACATTCAGCCCGTAAAGATTCCGGCTCTTATCAAATATCTTCGTCTCCGGTGAATTCAGGTACTTGGGCTTGCCATCTCCCATGACACGACCTCCGAAACCAATGACCCGGTTGTTTACATCCATGATCGGGAAGATCACACGGTTCCAGAACTTATCATACATGCCTCGCCGCTCATCTACATTGAACAGGCCGGATTCCCGGAGAAGTTCATCACTGTAGCCCTTACCCTTAAGATATTTGTACAGATCATCACTATACTTATCCGAATATCCAAGACCGAATTTACGGATGGTTTCCTCGGAAAGACCTCTTCCTGTCAGATATCCGTAAGCCGTCTTTCCGCCTTCTCTCCGGAGCTGATAATAAAAGTACTGTGCTGCCAGCTTGTTGATCTCCAGAAGATTTGCTCTCTGTTCTGCTTTTTCTCTGGCTTCTCTGGAATACTCGATCTTCGGAAGCTCTACCCCTGCCCGGTCAGCCAGATGTGACAGCGCCTCACCAAACGAGTAATTCTCATATTCCATGATAAAATTGTATACGTTTCCTCCTGCCCCGCAACCAAAGCAGTAATACATCTGCTTGGATGGTGTTACGGAAAAGGAAGGGGTTTTCTCATTATGGAAGGGACACAGCCCAAAATAGGAACTCCCCCTCCGTGTCAGTTTCACATACTGGGATATCACGTCTACAATGTCATTTTTCATTCGGACTTCTTCTATGATGTCATCTGAATAACGCATGCTTATCCCTCTTTTCCATTTAATAGACCTCCCAGGCTCTCGGTATATAGATCTCCCTGAATTTCTCCATGGAATACTGATCCGTCATTCCCGAAATATAATCACATACTGCCTGTTCCTTAGGTACTCCCCGGTATTCCACCAATTCCCTGTATTCCCGGGACATTGCCTCCGGATGGTCAGTATAATATCCGTACAGTTCACTCAGCATCTGGATCACTTTATCCTCTTCCTTCCTGGCAACCGGATTCTCATAGACATTCCGGAACATCAGCGCCCGAAGCTCCATCATCGCCTCAAAAACATCCGGCGACATGGAGATGCTGTCTTTCCCCATACTGTTCTCTATAATATTATGTACGAAAGTATTCAGCCGTTCTCTCGTGGTATAGCCCAGAAAAGTTCTCATTGTGACAGGAATATCATCTTCTGTGATGATCCCAGCCCGCTGGGCATCGTCCATATCATGGTGGATATAGGCGATCTTGTCAGAAAAACGTACCACCTGTCCTTCCAGTGTGAAAGGATTTCCGCTGGTGCGGTGATTCATGATCCCATTGCGGACTTCCCAGGTAAGGTTCAGCCCGTTTCCGTTCTTCTCCAGTACTTCCACAACCCGGACGCTCTGCCTATAGTGTGCAAAGCCACCCGGATGTACCTGATCCAGCGCTCTCTCTCCTGCATGTCCAAAAGGCGTATGCCCCAGATCATGTCCCAGAGCGATCGCTTCCACCAGATCTTCATTTAAGCGAAGTGCCTTGGCAATAGTCCGGGCGATCTGCGATACCTCCAGTGTATGTGTCAGCCTGGTACGGTAATGATCTCCCTGTGGTGCCAGAAACACCTGTGTTTTATCCTTCATACGGCGAAAAGCCTTACAATGAAGGATCCTGTCTCTGTCTCTCTGATACGTTGTCCGCACATCGCATTCCTCTTCCGGGTGCTCCCGGCCTCTGGTATCTGCGCTGTGAGAAGCATAAGGGCTCAAAAGCTCCCGTTCTCTCTGTTCCATGCTCTCTCTGATGTTCATAAGCATTTCCTCCACAGTCTGACAAACAGCGGCGACAAAATACCCTCTGTTAATTATATTCTACACAAAACCACAAATTCCTCTTTTCTGAAAAAATAATTCAAAAAATATTGGAGTTACGGTCTGATCAGCCCTTAAGATGTCCAAAATTATCCTATTGTATATGAAACGAATACAAATATATCACGCAGATCTTCCCATTTCAGCTTCTCACCAGTGCAGGCATGCAATAATTTACTTTCATATAGCCAAAAACAGAGCTGCAATTCACAGCTCTGTTTTAAAGTCATGCGGAAGATGGGACTTGAACCCACACAAGCGCAATGCTTACAAGATCCTTAGTCTTGCTCGTCTGCCAGTTCCGACACTTCCGCATATCGCATTTCATTGGAAATTTCCAATGCGGAAGATGGGACTTGAACCCACACGAGCGCAATGCTCACAAGATCCTTAGTCTTGCTCGTCTGCCAGTTCCGACACTTCCGCATGACCGCATTTCCTTGGGATTTTTTATTTTCTCCCTCGCGACAAGTGATAGTATAACAAAGTGGTTCCTATATGTCAACACTTTTTTTATTTTTTTCTCAACTTATGATTCTGTCTCTTTTTCTTCTTTTTTCAACAATAATTGACCATTTTTTCTTTTTTTGTAGTAAAATATTGCCAGGTTTATATGTAAAACCATATAAAAAGGAGGTACCTATGAAAAACAAAAAAGCACAACTACTATCCATTTTTCTTTCTGCATGTATACTGGGCACTTCTGCTCCGGTAAATGCAGCTGATTTTTATTCAGACGCTTTTTCTGCGGATGACAACGTGGAAGCAGAACCTTCTTCTGAGATCTCCGAAGATCTCTCTTCCGAAGAAAACTCTGATCCTGCCGATTCCACCGGCATCGATACACAGGAGGAATCCTCTGAGGATCTTTTGCAATCACCGAAAGATTCTAATAGCGGCAGCACATCAGACGCTTCCGATGCTTCTTCTTTGGAAGAGGAATTTAATGCCGGAAATGAAGAAGAGACTTTTTCCGATTCCGATGGAACAGACGATTTTTCATCCGGAGAAGAAGGTGGGGTACAAGCCGGTATTCTGGACGGTTCCGTAGAAGCCCAGATGGCAAAAAGCAGTTCCGTCATCGAAGCAGATATTCCGGTATCGAACTCATTAAATACAACCTGCACCATTTATAAAGGAAGCAACCTTGAAAACCAGAACTACAGTGTCTGGTCTTCTCCTGTCGAATCCTATCTTACAACAAGCCCAGACGGATCTCTCATGCGGGTTCAAAGTGGTGCCCTTGACGGTAAGCTTCTGATTGAATACTATGATTCCGGATACAACTTTAAGAAAACGATGACTCTCGATCTTCCACTGCCTGTATTCGGCGCTTTCTACGAAACCAACGACAACTATTATATCCTTACCGGCGCAAACAACACCGAAAAAGATAATACGAAAGAAGTTTACCGGGTGAGCAAATACTCCAAAGACTGGAAATCCCAAGGTTCCTGCAGCCTTTTCGGTGCAAATACCACCTATCCCTTTGACGCAGGTTCCGCACGTATGGCTTCTTACGGAAATTATCTTTTTATCCGCACCTGCCATGAAATGTACGGAGGGCATCAGGCTAACGTAACTTTTTCTGTAGATACCTCCACCATGTCTGTTGTGGATCAGCTTACAGGAATCCAGAATTCTGAGTTCGGATATGTCAGCCATTCCTTTAACCAGTTCATCCAGATCGATAACGGAACTCTTCTGGGCTGTGATCACGGTGATGCTTATCCCCGTGCTATTACGGTTCTTCAGTATCCCACGGATATCAGCAGCGGATCTTTTGTCCCGCAATATTCCTGGAGTTCCAGTTCCTATGCCTGCAAGGAATTTGACCTTATGACTTTCCCCGGATCATCCGGCAACAACTATACCGGCGCATCCCTTGGCGGTTTTGAATATTCCGACAGTTCCTATCTGGTCGCAGGCAATTATGATGCTGACAATCATTCCAGAAATGTATTTGTCTCCTCTGTTTCAAAATCCGGAGGAACACCTGTTGTGCGGTATTTTTCCGACTATGCAGGCACTTCTGACAGCGCCGCTACACCGCATCTTGTAAAAACCGGCAGCAACAGCTTCGTGCTTCTCTGGTCCAGTCAGGGTTATGTTTATTATACTGCCATTGACGGAACCGGCCAGCAGGCTGGCTCTACATACAAAATGGCCGGAAATCTTTCCGACTGTGCACCTTCTGTTATAAACGGAAAACTGATCTGGTACGCATGGAAAGACAGCCATAATACTTTTTATGAGATCAATCTGTCGGATCTCTCTTCCAACCATGCAACGCGAGTGGAAAACGGACATAAATATGTTTACGGCACAACCATTGAGAACTATCAGGTTGACAAGACCTGCCGTGTCTGCGGTACTTCTTCCAAAGCTGTTGTTCCCTCACAGGTCACTGCAAGCATTGCTCCTTCCAATTCCAGTTTCTCCGCTATGAAAAAGAGCGAATTTCTGACTAAGGAACTTAGTTATAGGATCACCGCTTCCAGCTGGTTTCCTAATGATTTCGGCAGTGATTCTGACTTTCTGTATGACTGCATTATTTCCAGCTCAGATGAAAGTGTTATTTCTGTAAACCAGACTTCCAATCAAACTGCAGTCCTCACCCCCAAAAAGTCAGGCAAGATCACACTTACCGTTCAGTCCAAATATAATCCGGATGCTGTATTTACCTCTGAATTATATGTAGACCTGTTAAGCGAGGATGTATTCACCATCTCCCGCGGCTATATCGGATCTTATAACGGAACAGACAAAACACCGACTATAACCATATACCGTTCCGGCCTTACTCTCCAAAAAGACGTTGACTATACCATTACAACCAGCGGAGATACTGTTAACGCCGGTACTTTTACCATGACCTTCACAGGAATCGGAAAATACGCCGGCAGTGTAACAAAGGAATACACCATTGACAAAGCCCCTATCTACTCAAACGGCACCACCTGTACCCTTACTCCTCCTTCCTGTATCTACGACGGTAAGCCTCAGGAACCGAAAGTAACCATCTCTAAAAATGGTGTTGATTTGGTTGAAGGCAGGGATTTCACTGTAGAATATCAAAATAATACAACTCTGGGAAATGCACGTGCCGGTATCAGCGGCATCGGAAATTATTACGGATATTTTACAACATCCTTTTCTATCACCTATGGCCGGATCAGCAACTGCGATATTACCGTTTCCAATGAATCGCTGGTTTTTGACGGCACTGAGAAAAAACCGGCCGTCACTGTAACATGTAACGGCAATACTTTAACACAGGGGCAGGATTACACCTTGTATTATCATGCCAACACCAACGCAGGTTCCGCTACAGTTACCATCACAGGAAAAGGTAGATTCTCCGGTTCTGTTGAAAAAGCTTTCCAGATCCAGCCTGCTGACCTGAGCAGATCCAGCGTAGATCTTTCTGCCGATTCCTTCACCTATGACGGCACTGAGAAAAAGCCATCCGTTACTGTAAAAACCGGAAACAGACAGCTGACTGCCAACAGCGATTATACGGTTTCCTTCGTAAACAATACCAACGCAGGTTCTGCCACGGTTACCGTCACAGGAAAAGGTAACTATTCCGGTTCTGTTACGAAAAATTTCACTATCAGTGCCGCCAGCCTGGAGAAAGCCGAACTTGCTCTTTCCGCTTCCTCATTTACTTACGATGGAACCGAAAAGAAACCGGACGTCACAGTAACTGTCAATAAAAAGCAGTTAAAAAAAGGAACTGACTACACCGTTTCTTATGATAACAACACCAACATCAGTACTGCTTCCGTCACCATCACAGGAAAAGGTAATTATTCCGGTACTGTAACAAAATCTTTCCAGATCACTGCCAGAGATCTCAGTAAATGTGAGATTCAGCTTTCCAGTTCATCCTTTACCTACAGCGGTACAGAAAAAAAGCCGAAGATCACAGTAACTTCTTCCGGAAAAGAACTGGTTCCCGGCACAGATTACACAGTTTCCTACCGTAATAACATAAATGCCGGTACTGCTTCCGTCGTGATCACTGGAAAAGGCAGTTACACAGGAACAAAAACTGCCAGTTTCCAGATTGCCCGCGCAAAAGCCGTACTCACAGCAAAAGCCACAGCACTTACCCTGACTCAGAGCAGCAGCAAAACCGCGGTCATCAAGAGCAAGAAGACGGACGGGAAGATCACCTGCAAGTCTTCCAACAGCAAGATCGTAAAAATTTCCGGTACCAGTATCATTCCGGTAAGCCCCGGACAGGCCACTGTTACCATTCAGGCTGCACAGGGCGTAAATTATAAAGCTGCATCTGCAAAGATCCTGATCACAGTACGTCCACTGACTGTCAGCAGTGTTTCTCTGAAGTCCACTGCAAAAGGCCAGGCAAATATATCCTGGAAACCGGTAAAATCTGTTACCGCTTATCAGATTCAGTACAGCACTTCAAGCAGCTTCAAAAGCGCCAAAACAATTACCGCCAAAAGCAGTTCCAAATCTACCGTGCTGAAGAAATTGTCCGGTGGCAAAAAATACTACATCCGTATCCGCACATACAAAACGGTCAGCAAAAAGAATTACTACTCCACCTGGAGCAAAACTTCTTCTGTCAAAGTAAAATAAACAATATCCATTAACAAAAAAGCTGAATCACAAACCGGTTCCTTTATCTTCCGGTTTTGTGATTCAGCTTTTTTACACTTGCTTTTATTTACAAAAAAAGAACCATGATCTCTCACAGTCCTCACAAAATAAAA
>NZ_WQQD01000028.1:81005-143946 GCF_018785605.1 Blautia sp. MCC270 | reverse complement strand
ACAAGATCCTTAGTCTTGCTCGTCTGCCAGTTCCGACACTTCCGCATATCGCATTTCTTCGGGATTCTTTATCTTCTTCCTCGCGACAAGTGATAGTATAGCAAAGCATCCTTCCTATGTCAACACTTTTTTCTAAAAAAATCAAAAAATATTTTTTATTTATACAATTTAAACTTTTCATTCAAAAAGAGCCATCCGCATAATCATGCAGTACGGCCCTTTCTGTCCTGTTATTCTGTTTTTGTTTTATGATCAGTCAAAAATGATCAGTGCCATAAATACAAGATCTGTCTCTCCTGTATTTGCAAGGCCATGACCTTTTCCGTCTGGTGTAATGGTGATATCACCGGCCTTTACCGGACGTTTCACACCGTTATCATCATACTCGCCTTCACCGCTTAAGATATAGTAGGTTTCTGTCTCTCCATGATGCTCATGGTATCCAAGGGAACATCCCTTCTCGATAGTAACCTGTGCGTAAAGTCCGCATTTTCCTTTCAGCTCGTCTCCCTCAAGAATGTCTTTGATGATCACATGGCCTTTACCGCCGCACATATTTTCTACTCTTCTGATACCCATGATAAAATCCCCTTTCGTGATTGCGTAAATTTGTGAATTTCATAAACACAGCCTCTTTGTGTTCTGCGTTTCACTTCCTGTACAATTATAAACGATATGATAAATTTTCGCAATCCTCATTGCCAATTTCCTGAATTTGCTCAAAAAATTTCTTATAAACGAAAACGAAGCAGACCTTTTACAAAGACCTGCCTCGCAATTTACACCTGTATTACAGATTTTTAATTCTCTCAATCGCTTCCAGTGTATTCTCATAGCTTCCGAATGCAGTCAGACGGAAGTATCCCTCACCATGTGCACCAAAGCCTGAACCTGGTGTTCCTACGATGTGTGCTTTCTCAAGGAGATAATCAAAAAACTCCCAGGAGGTCATCTGATCCGGTGTTTTCAGCCAGATATATGGAGCATTTTTTCCACCAGACACGGAAAATCCTGCTGCGGAAAGTCCCTCTAGGATAGTCTTTGCATTACGCATGTAATAAGCGATCTGCTCCTTCAGCTGTGCTTTTCCCTCCGGAGAGTAAACAGCCTCGCCTGCTCTCTGTACAATGTACGGAGCACCGTTAAACTTGGTTCCGTGGCGTCTTGCCCAGAGACTGTGAAGCTCTACGCCATCACGCACCAGTTCCTTCGGAACAACGGTAAAGCCAAGACGAACGCCTGTAAAGCCAGCATTTTTTGAAAAACTTCGAAGCTCGATGGCACAGGTTCTTGCACCCTCGCACTCATAAATGCTGTGCGGGACATCCTCCTCAGAAATATATGCCTCATATGCTGCATCATAGATGATCACGCAGCCGTTTTTGTTGGCGTAGTCAACCCACTCCTGAAGAGCTGCCTTTGTGATCGCACCGCCGGTAGGATTGTTCGGGAAGCAGAGATAGATCAGATCCGGTACTTCATCTGCCGGTATCTCCGGAAGGAAACCATTCTCCTCTTTGCAGGGCATGTAGATCACACCGTCAAAGTTCTCACGCTCTTTGTTATAAAGACCAGTACGTCCGGCCATAACGTTGGTATCTACATATACAGGATAAACCGGATCGCAGACTGCAACCTTGTTATCCAGTCCGAAGATCTCCTGGATGTTTCCGGAATCACTTTTTGCTCCATCGGAAACAAAGATCTCGTCTGCGCTGATGTCGCAGCCTCTGGACTGATAATCATTTTTTGCAATGGCACTTCTTAAGAATTCATATCCGAGATCCGGAGCATATCCGTGGAAGGTTTCTGCGTGTGCCATCTCGTCTACGGATTTATGAAGGGCATCGATGATCGCCGGTGCAAGGGGCTGTGTCACATCACCGATTCCAAGACTGATCACAGAATCCTTAAATTCCGGATTGGCCTCCTTATATGCGCTTACCTTCTTTGCGATATTGGAAAACAGATAGCTTCCCGGAAGTTTTAAATAATTCTGATTTACTGTAACCATAGTATTTTATCTCCTTCTCTCAATTTCCTCTGCCAGTACTTTTCTGACGCTGTCAGGATTTGCCTTGCCTTTCAGCTCTCTCATCAGCTGTCCTACAAAAAATCCCATAACCTTATCCTTGCCGCCCAGAAGCTCTGCCAGCGGTCCAGGGTTTGCATCTACGATCTTTTTCACAGTTTCGGTGAGAAGGCCTGTATCTTCTACGATCTTAAGACCATTCTCTTCTATATATACAACCGGATCAATATCCTCGTCAAACACTTTTTCAAATACTTTCTTGGCATTCTGTGCGCTGACCTCTTTTTTCTCCACCATGGAAAGAAGGTCTGCCAGATGCTTCGGGGTAAAGCTTACCATTTCCGGATCAAGGCCCTTGTCCTTTGTCAGGCGGAGAACCTCCACCATAAACCAGTTTGCCACCTTTTTCGGGTTTCCGAGAAGAACTGCTGTCTCCTCAAAAAGTCCTGCCAGATGTCTGGATTCGGTCAGGATCCCTGCATCATAAGCCGGAAGCTCATACTCCTTCTGATAACGCTCCATCTTGGCTTCACGAAGCTCCGGAATGGAAGTACGCAGCTCTTCGATCCATGCATCGGAAATGTGGATCGGCGGAAGATCCGGGTCCGGGAAGTAACGGTAATCCTTTGCATCCTCCTTGGAACGCATAGCATGGGAAGACTCTTTGTTATCGTCCCATCTTCTTGTCTCCTGTACAACGGCTCTTCCTTCTTCCAGAAGCTCGATCTGACGTTCTCTCTCTCCTTCGATCGCTCTCGCAATGGCCTTGAAGGAGTTCAGGTTCTTCATCTCTGTTCTTGTTCCGAAGGTCTCACTTCCCACCTCACGGACGGAAAGGTTGACATCGGCACGCATGGAGCCCTCCTGGAGCTTACAGTCAGAAACTCCAAGATACTGCATGGTGCAGCGGAGCTTTTCCAGATATGCGATAACCTCCTCGGAACTTCTCATATCCGGCTCGGATACGATC
This sequence comes from Blautia sp. MCC270, assembly GCF_018785605.1. Lineage (NCBI taxonomy): Bacteria > Bacillati > Bacillota > Clostridia > Lachnospirales > Lachnospiraceae > Blautia > Blautia sp. MCC270. The sequence goes on along the minus strand of NZ_WQQD01000028.1, from coordinate 140,944 downwards.
TCGATCAGCGGTACCCCGCTTCGGTTGTAGTCAACCAGGGAGCAGTCCTCCCACTCATCATGGATCAGCTTACCGGCATCCTCCTCCATATGCATCTCATGGATACGTACGGTCTTTTTGCCTGCGGAAGTCTCGATCTCAACAGCTCCGTCATAGCAGATCGGCAGATACAGCTGAGAGATCTGGTAGTTCTGGGGATTATCCGGGTAAAAATAGTTCTTACGGTCAAACTTACAGTACTGATGGATATGACAGTTTGCCGCAAGACCTGCCTTGATGGCAAACTCTACCACTTTTTTGTTGAGGACCGGAAGAGAGCCCGGCATACCGGTGCAGACCGGGCAGGTATGTGTATTTGGTGCGCCTCCGAATTCTGTGGAGCATCCGCAGAAGATCTTTGTTTTTGTGGCAAGCTCCACATGCACCTCAAGTCCTATGACTGTCTCATACTGTTTCATGCCTTTTCTCCCCCTTCCATTGCTGTTCCGAAATCACCACGTTTTTTCTCATAGGCGTGTGCTGCGCGGAACAGGTTGTTTTCTTTGAAGCAGTCACCGATCATCTGGATCCCGATCGGAAGTCCTGCTGCGTCTTTTCCGCATGGAACTGTGATTCCGGGAAGTCCGCACAGGTTTACTGCTACCGTATAAATATCGCCAAGATACATGGCAAGAGGATCTTTCAGGCTCTCTCCCAGCTTCGGTGCGGTAAACGGTGATGCCGGGGCAAGAAGAACATCATATTTGGAAAAGGCCTGATCAAATTCCTTTTTGATAAGGGCTTTTGTGCGAAGTGCTTTCAGATAGTAAGCATCGTAGTAACCGGAGCTTAACACAAAGGAGCCAAGCATGATACGGCGCTTTACTTCCTCGCCGAAACCTTCAGTCCTTGTCTTCTTGTACATATCATGAAGCCCCTCGTACTCTTTTGCACGGAAACCGTACTTCACGCCGTCAAAGCGCTCCAGGTTTGAGCTGGCCTCTGCGCTGGCAATGATGTAGTAGGCAGGGATCATATATTCTGTTGTCTTCATGGAGAAAAATTCTACCACTGCGCCCATCTCGGTAAGGCTCTTCAGCATATTCATAAAGGCCTCTTTTACCTCCGGGTTCAGTCCCTCTGAGAGATATTCCTTCGGCACGCCGAATTTCATTCCCACGATCTTATCCGTCATAGAAGCGGAGAAATCAAGATCCTCTCTCTTCATGGATGTGCTGTCCTTGGCATCGTGTCCGGCAATGATCTCAAGAAGTGCCGCACAGTCTGCAACATCCTTTCCTACCGGTCCGATCTGATCCAGAGAGGATGCATAGGCAACCAGTCCGTAACGGGATACTGTTCCGTAGGTCGGTTTGATTCCGGTAACACCGCAGTAGGAGCTTGGCTGACGGATGGAACCGCCGGTATCAGAACCCAGTGCCAGGTAAGTCTCTCCTGCTGCCACTGCCGCACAGGAACCACCGGAGGAGCCGCCCGGAACATGCTCCAGATCCCACGGGTTTCTGGTGACGCCGTAAGCGGATGTCTCTGTGGTACTTCCCATGGCGAACTCATCCATGTTTGTCTTTCCGATGATCACAAGACCTGCCTGTTCCAGACGGTCAATAACCTCGGCATTGTACTGCGGCACAAAATTCTCAAGGATCTTCGATGCACAGGTAGTTGTTTTTCCCTTGATGCAGATATTGTCCTTAATTGCAATAGGTACACCGGCAAGAGGTCCTGTATAGGTTCCATCCTCAATGCCCTTCTGTACCTCTTTTGCTCTTGCATAGGCTTCTTTTTTGTAAGTATCAAGATAAGCGTGGACCTTGTCCTCTTTTGCTTCGATCTGATCAAATACGTATTTCACACCGTCCAGGACGCTTATCTGATGCTGCTTGATCTTTTCCGCAAGCTGTAATGCGGTTAATTTTCCCAAATCCATGTCCTGTCTCCTGTCTTATCCAATTGTTTTCGGAACCTGATACTGGTTTTCTTTCTGTTTCGGTGCATTGGCAAGCATCGCCTCATGATTGTCTCCGTTTGTCACAATATCTTCACGAAATACATTTTCGTCCTCAAAAATATGGGACATGGGCTCTACGGAAGAAGTGTCAAGTTCATCCAGCTTGTCTACATAATCCAGCATCTTCTGCATGTCCTCTTTTGCTTTTTCCTTTTCATCCTCTGTCAGAGAAAGCTTTGCAAGGATGCAGACATTTTCCATTGTTTCATCATCGATTATCTTTGCCATCTTTTTTCTCCTTATTACGGCTCAAGTCTGTTCATATCACGTGGGAACAGACAGGTCTCACGAACGTTTTCTTCTCCGAGGATCTGCATGGTAAGACGTTCCAGTCCGATTCCAAGTCCTCCGTGAGGCGGCATTCCATGCTTGAAGGTATCCAGATACTGCTCCATACCCTCTTCATCCATACCACGGGCTGCGATCTTATCCTTCAGCATCTGATAATCATGGATACGCTGTCCGCCTGTAGTTACCTCAAGTCCCTTGAACAGAAGGTCAAAGCTTAATGTAAATTTCTCATCTGACGGATCATCCATTGCGTAGAACGGACGCTTCTTAGACGGATAATGTGTGACAAAAACAAAATCAGCATCATATTCTTCTTTGAAATATCTTCCGATCAGCGCTTCTTCCTCCGGCTCCAGATCATATGGGTTGCGGATCTTACGATTATATTTTTCAGCTACCAGCTCTTTGGCCTTGTCAAAACGTACTGCCGGGATCTTGTCCACCTTCGGAAGCTCCACCTTCAGAATGGAAAGCTCATGAGCGTAGTCTTTCTTAAGAAGTTCTACCGCATACTGGAGAAATCCGGTTTCCATCTCCATGATATCATCAAATCCGTTGATATAGCCCATCTCAAAATCAAGGCTTGTATATTCATTCAGATGACGTTTTGTGTTATGCTTCTCTGCACGGAATACAGGGCCGGTCTCAAATACACGGTCAAAAACACCTACCATCATCTGTTTATAAAACTGCGGGCTCTGTGCCAGAACTGCCGGTTTATGGAAATAACTCAGCTTGAACAGGTTTGCACCACCCTCTGCACCTCTGGCTCCGATCTTCGGTGTGTGGATCTCGGTGAACCCCTTCTCATAGAGGTAATCACGAAATGCCCGCACCAGAGCCTCCTGGATCTTGAATTTTGCACGCTCCTGCACATTACGCAGGGCAATAGGACGATAATTCAGCTTTGCCTCCAGGGAAGTGTTCAGCTTCCATTTGTCGATGGCCAGCGGAAGAGGCTCTGCAGGTGAGGAAAGGATCTCCACATGGCTGATGCGGAGTTCTCTTCCGTGAGGCGCTCTTTCTTCCTCATGAAGAGTTCCTGTGAGACGCACACACATTGCCTCCTTCAGATCATGAATGGAAACATTTGTCTTGTCGTTTTCATATACGGTCTGAAAAAGCCCTTCTTTTTTTCGAAGTATCACAAATGCCACGTCACCCATATTACGGATGCTGTGTATTGCACCTTCCACTGTTGCTTCCTGGTCTTTCATGCTCTCGGAAAGAAGCACATCCCAGGCACATTCTCTAGTCTTACAGATTCCATCCATAAATTCCATTCCCTCATCCTCCAATTCAAAGTAGTTTCACCGAATCAGGAAATCCCCTGCGGAATTTTTCCCGATCCGGTGTGATATCAGGCATTCAGAGCAGATCATTTCTGTCCGCCCTGTTGTTTTTTACACAGAATCATATAAAAGCATCAGAACCATCTGGGCCGTTTCAACCATATTGGTTCCGGAATCCATACTGCATTTCTGGATATAGCGGTATGCGTCATCCTCGCTCAGGTGATTTCTTTCCATTAAAAGCATCTTTGCATTTGAAATATAATTCTGTTCTTTCCATGAACGCTGCTTCGGCTTTTTCTTATCTTTTTTCCAGCGCCTTTCGATCTGAAAGATCATCATGCTCACCGTATTTACCAGATCTCCGACCTTCAGAGGCATTCCCACACATAAAACGGAGGTTGGTGCCTCACTGATCACTCCCCGGGAGGCCATAAGCAGCATTTCAAAATAATCCGGCATATAGTCCAGAAGATCACGGTAGTACATATCCTGAAGATGATAACCGCAAAGCAGAACGCCGCCATCAAGCTCCGAGATACTGGCAAGGGCATTGGCACCTGAATTGCATACTGCCGCCACCGTGAATCCATATCGGTTAAGGACTGTGCGGATCTTTTTTGCATCTTCTATTTTCGGTAATGCAATCACGATACTCGTGTTCATAAGCCGCCACTCTCTTTCGTCCCATTATGCCTCGTTCATCAGATCCGATACAGATACTCCTCGATCTCCCAGTCGGAAATCTCCTGAGAATAACGCAGCCACTCTTTTCTCTTGGCCTGCGCATACTGTTTGCAGAAAGCTTCTCCAAGGATTTCCTTCATCCAGCTGCTGTCCTCAAACAGTGTGATCGCTTCCCGCAGGTTCTCCGGTAAATTCTCGATACCCTGTTCCTTCTGATCCGACTCGGAAAGAGAACGGTTAGAAGCTTTTGTAGGATAGATCTTCTTCTGGATTCCATCCAGGCCCGCTGCCAGGCATACCGCAAAAACAAGGTATGGGTTGGATGCAGCATCCGGGCTTCGAAGCTCGATCCTGGTATCAGCACCATTGACTCTCGGGATCCTTACCAGTGAATTCTGGTTATTTCTCGTCCAGGTCAGCTCTGTAGGTGCATCAAATCCAGGTACAAGACGCTTATAAGAATTTACAAGCGGATTGGTGATCAGAGTCATCTCACGGCTGTGAGCCAGAAGACCTCCGATAAAATAGTATGCCTCTTCACTTAATCTGGACGGATCCTCCGGATCCACGAAAATATTTTTTCCATTTTTAAACAGTGAAAAATGGATATGCATGGCTGAACCGTTTACTTCCCGTCTTGGCTTCGGCATAAATGTCGCATGAAGTCCATGACGTTTGGCTATAGTTCTTACTGCCATCTTAAAGGTTATAACTTCGTCTGCCATCTCACGTGCTTCCCCGTAATGAAGGGCGATCTCATGCTGTGCAGGTGCTGTCTCATGATGAGAGGATTCCACCTCAAATCCCATATCCTCAAGAGTCAGTACCATGTCACGTCTTGCATTTTCGCCTAAGTCCACCGGACTTACATCCAGATATCCGGCCTTTTCGTGAGAAACCGTTGTAGGCATTCCGTTATCATCAATATGAAACAGGAAAAACTCGCATTCCGGGTCAACATAACAGGTATACCCTGCCTCCTCTGCTGCCTGCGCTGTTTTTTTCAGAATATATCTGGAGCTCATCTCATGCTCTGATCCGTCTGCACGGCGCATATCACAGATCAGTCTTGCAACCTTTCCCTGCTGAGGACGCCATGGAAGAATTGAAAAAGTATTATAATCCGGATACAGGATCAGATCCGGCTCCTTTTCTCCCACAATGCCCGCAATATGAGAGCCATATACAACGCACTGGTTATCCAGGGCTCTTGGAAGCTCTCTTGCTGTGATCGCAATATTTTTCAGAGTTCCAAACATATCTGTAAACTGGAGGCGGATGAACTCTACGTCTTCCTCCTCTGCCATTGCAAGAATCTCTTCTCTGGTATAATTCCCCATAGTATTCTCTCCTTTATTTCCTCATCACACAAAATAATTACCCTCAAAATCAGAAAAAGGGTGCACTTCAGAGAGCTTCCGCTCCTGAAGAACACCCTTGTTCATGGACGTAATTATAGCAATCGGTCAATTCTTTGTCAACCATTTTTTAAAAGGGGCAAAAGTTCAAAAGCTTTATCGCGGAAACACGAACAGTTTTTTTGACCTTTTGCCCCTGGTATCTGTTATTTTACTGTAAATATGAATAGCTCATCAGTGATTCGTCCACTGCTTTCGCAGCCTCACGTCCCTCATGGATTGCCCATACGACAAGGGACTGTCCACGATGCATATCACCTGCTGTGAACACACGATCTACGCTTGTTGCATACTGCTCCGGTTTTGTTTCCACATTGGTTCTTGGTGTAAGCGCTACACGGAAGGCATCTGTCACATATTTCTCGCTGCCAAGGAAGCCGGCTGCAATAAGGACCACATCTGCAGGGATCACTTCCTCACTGCCCTCAACCGGTACCATATTAAATCTTCCGGTCTTTTCATCCTTTACGCTTTTCAGTTTTACGATCTTGGCCTTGCAGACATTTCCTTTTTTGTCCTTGATAAACTCGGTAACGGTTGTCTGATAGATCCGAGGATCATGGCCGAATACTGCAATAGCCTCTTCCTGGCCATAATCAGTTTTCAGGACCTTCGGCCACTCCGGCCATGGATTGGAAGGAGTTCTTGCTGCAGGAGGCTGCGGCATCATCTCAAGCTGTGTTACAGATTTCGCCCCCAGACGGATGGATGTTCCCACACAGTCATTACCGGTATCACCACCGCCAATGACCAGAACATTTTTGCCCTTTGCAAGCTCATATGGAAATTTTGCAAAATCTGTATCCAGAAGACTTTTTGTTACCTGCTTCAGGAAATCCACTGCAAAGTAAATTCCCTTGGCATCTCTTCCCGGAACCTTGATATCTCTCGGATGAGAAGCTCCACAGCAGAGAAGGACACGGTCATAATCCTTCAGAAGCTGTTCTGCAGTGATGTCAACACCAACATTGATATTGGTAACAAATTTCACGCCTTCCTCTTCCATCAGCTTCAGTCTGCGGTCAATGATCTTTTTCTCCAGCTTCATGTTCGGAATGCCGTAGCGGAGAAGTCCTCCGATACGGTCGTTTCTCTCAAATACGGTTACGCTGTGGCCACGGCGGTTCAGCTGCTGTGCTGCTGCCAGTCCGGAAGGACCACTTCCGATGACTGCGATCGTCTTTCCTGTGCGGACAGGCGGGATCTGCGGTTTTACCCATCCTTCTGCATAGGCTGTCTCAATGATTGCTTTCTCATTCTCCTTTGTGCTGACCGGATCTCCGTTCAGGTTACAGGTACATGCAGCTTCGCAAAGTGCTGGACACACTCTGGATGTAAACTCCGGAAAGCTGTGTGTCTTGTTTAAACGAAGGAATGCCTGCTTCCAGTTTCCTGTGTACACAAGGTCATTTGTCTCAGGAACCAGGTTGTGCAGCGGGCAGCCGGAAGCCATTCCGCCGATCATCATACCTGACTGGCAGAAGGGGACGCCGCAAGCCATGCAGCGTGCTCCCTGAAGTTTCTGTTTTTCTTTATTTAATGGAATACGAAATTCGTTGAAATTCTGAATACGTTCCTTTGGCGGCAGAACCTTTGCCGTTTCTCTTTCATAATCTAAAAATCCAGTTGGCTTTCCCATTTCCTCATCCTCCTTAATGTTTCACGCCGATGCTCTCATAGAACGCTTCCATCTGTGCCTGCTGGCTGGTCAGACCTTTTTCTTCCAGCTTTGCACTTAATGTGATCATTCTCTTGTACTCATCCGGAATGAGTTTTTTGAAGTGAGGCAGATAGGAATCAAAATCAGCCAGCACCTTCTTACCGATCTCAGAGCCTGTTGCTTCCACATGAGCCTCGATAAGATCACGAAGCTCTTTTTTATCATATTTATTCTCCACTTTTTCAATGGAGATCATTGCTTTATTGAGGTTCTTATAAAGAACGTTATCCACATCAAGGACATAAGCGATACCGCCGCTCATACCTGCTGCAAAGTTCTTTCCTGTTTTTCCAAGAACTACCACACGGCCGCCTGTCATGTACTCGCAGCCATGCTCGCCAACACCCTCAACAACTGCAACCGCACCGGAGTTACGTACTGCAAAACGCTCACCGGCAACACCGTTGATAAATGCAGTTCCGCTGGTCGCACCATAGAGTGCCACGTTTCCGACGATGATGTTCTCTTCAGCCTTGTATCCGGCCTTCTCCGGAACCTTAACGATCAGCTTTCCACCGGAAAGGCCTTTTCCGAAGTAGTCGTTGCTGTCACCGGTCAGTTTCAATGTCAGTCCTTTCGGAATAAAGGCACCGAAGCTCTGTCCGCCTGCACCTGTACAGTTTACAGTTACCGTATCCTCCGGAAGTCCATCCTTATGATTTCTTGTGATCTCAGATCCGAGGATGGTACCAAATGCACGGTCTGTATTGGTAACATTTACATCAACAGAAACTTTCTCACCCTTCTGGATCGCCGGTGCACATTTCTTGACCAGAACTTTTTCATCCAGAGTTTTCTCAAGATTGAAATTGTATACAGCCTTCGGATCAAAGGTTACTTTGCCCTTTCCTGCATATGGGTTATTCAAGATGGCACTTAAGTCAACCTTACCCTTATGCGGCTCCTGCACACTGTCAGAAACTGTAAGAAGGTCTGTACGACCTACCATCTCATCGATGGTGGCAACACCAAGGCGTGCCATGTACTCTCTCAGCTCCTGTGCAATAAAGCGCATGAAGTTCTCCACATACTCCGGTTTTCCGCGGAATCTCTTACGCAGCTCCGGGTTCTGTGTAGCCACACCTACCGGGCAGGTATCCAGATTGCAGACTCTCATCATCACGCAGCCCATCGTTACAAGTGGCGCTGTTGCAAAACCGAATTCCTCTGCACCGAGAAGTGCTGCAATGGCAACGTCACGGCCGCTCATCAGCTTACCGTCTGTCTCGATACGTACACGGTTACGAAGTCCGTTCATGATCAGCGTCTGGTGTGTTTCTGCAAGTCCAAGCTCCCATGGAAGTCCTGCATTATGGATAGAGCTTCTTGGCGCTGCTCCTGTACCTCCGTCATATCCGGAGATCAGAACAGTCTGTGCACCGGCCTTTGCAACACCGGCTGCAACCGTACCAACACCCGCCTCAGAAACCAGCTTTACGGAAATATCCGCATATTTATTGGCGTTTTTCAGGTCATAGATCAATTCTGCCAGATCCTCGATAGAATAGATATCATGATGTGGCGGCGGAGAGATCAGGCTGACTCCCGGTGTGGAATGACGGGTTTTTGCGATCCACGGATATACCTTCTTTGCAGGAAGATGTCCGCCCTCACCCGGCTTTGCACCCTGTGCCATCTTGATCTGGATCTCTCTTGCGGAAACCAGATAACGGCTAGTAACGCCGAAACGTCCGCTAGCTACCTGTTTGATTGCAGAGCAGCGGTCATTGTCTGTTCCTGCTGAATCCAGACGCTCATCACTTTCACCACCCTCACCGGTATTGGATTTTCCATGGAGATGGTTCATGGCAATAGCCAATGTCTCATGTGCTTCCTGTGAAATAGAACCGTAGGACATGGCACCTGTCTTAAATCGTTTTACAATATCCTCAACACTCTCAACCTGGTCGATCGGAATAGGCTCCTTGGCAAACTTAAAGTCCAGAAGACCTCTTAAGTTTCCATGACCCTCGTCATCTACCAGCTTTGTATATTCCTTGAACATCTCATAGCTGCCCTGTTTTGTGGACTGCTGGAGAAGATGAATGGTACGCGGGTTATATTTGTGCTCCTCACCCTGGCTTCTCATTTTATGGGCACCTACGCTGTCCAGAGTAAGATCTGTGGCAAGCCCAAGGGGATCAAATGCCTCAGAATGAAGTTTTTCTACATTATCCTCGATATCTTCCAATGTGATTCCGCCTACACGACTTACGGTTCCTGTAAAGTAACGATCGATCACATCCTGGGAAATTCCGATTGCCTCAAAGATCTGAGATCCCTGATAGGACTGGATAGTGGAAATACCCATCTTGGAAGCGATCTTTACGATACCGCTGATCACCGCATGATTGTAATCATCAACTGCTGCGTAATAGTCCTTATCCAGCATATGTGTATCGATCAGCTCATGGATCGTATCCAGTGCCAGATACGGATTGACTGCACTTGCGCCATATCCGAGAAGTGTTGCGAAATGATGTACCTCTCTCGGCTCACCGGACTCCAGGATCAGGGCAAGGGAAGTGCTCTTCTTTGTTTTTACAAGATGCTGATGTACTGCGGAAACCGCCAGCAGGGACGGGATCGGCATATGGTTCTCATCCACACCGCGGTCAGAAAGGACCAGGATGTTTGCTCCCTCACGGAAGGCTTTGTCTACCTCTACGAACAGACGGTCAATGGCACGTTCAAGCTTTGTGCTCTTATAATATAATGTAGAAAGTGTTACAACCTTGAAGCCGTCCTTTTTCATATTCTTGATCTTCAGCATATCGGTATTGGTCAGGATCGGATTGTTGATCTTCAGCACCTGACAGTTCTCCGGCTTCTGGATCAGAAGGTTTCCGTCTTTACCTACATATACACTTGTAGAAGTAACGATCTCCTCACGGATCGCATCGATCGGCGGATTTGTTACCTGTGCAAAAAGCTGCTTGAAATAATCGAACAACGGATAATGTTCCTTGGAAAATACTGCAAGGGGAGTATCATGTCCCATGGCTCCGATGCTTTCTGCGCCGTTTAATGCCATGTTTCGGATCGAAGTACGGTACTGCTCATAAGTATATCCGAAAGCTTTCTGAAGGCGTGCTCTCTCCTCCGGAGTGTATTCGACAACTCTCTGATTCGGGATCTTGATATCACGAAGCTGTACCAGATTGCTGTCCAGCCACTCACCATAAGGCTGTTTTTTCGCATATTTTTCTTTGAGCTCATTATCATCAATGACACGACCCTGAACGGTATCAACCAGAAGCATTTTTCCCGGATGAAGACGTTCTTTTAATACGATCTTCTCCTCATCCACAGGAAGAACACCAACCTCGGAGGAAAGGATCATATAGCCATCCGATGTGATATAGTATCTGGATGGACGAAGACCGTTTCTGTCAAGAACTGCTCCCATCACATCACCATCTGAGAACAGAATGGACGCAGGACCGTCCCATGGCTCCATCATAGTCGCATAGTACTGATAAAAATCTCTCTTCTCCTGAGAAATCGTATCGTTGTTTGCCCATGGCTCCGGAATCGTGATCATCACTGCAAGTGGAAGATCCATTCCACTCATAACCAGGAATTCCAGGGTATTGTCAAGCATTGCAGAGTCAGAACCATTGCGGTTAACTACAGGAAGGACCTTGTGAAGCTCATCCTTCAGATACGGAGACTCCATGTTTTCCTCACGTGCAAGCATCTTATCGGCGTTTCCGCGGATTGTGTTGATCTCACCGTTATGTACGATGAAACGGTTCGGATGTGCTCTCTCCCAGCTTGGATTCGTGTTGGTACTGAAACGGGAATGTACCACTGCAATGGCAGACTCGTAATCCTGGCTCTGAAGATCGCCAAAGAAGGTACGGAGCTGTCCTACCAGGAACATACCTTTGTATACGATGGTACGGCTGTTCATGGAAACTACGTAAGTATTATCATTACTCTGTTCAAATTCACGACGTGCGATGTAAAGCATACGGTCAAAGGCAAGACCTTTTTCCACATCCTCCGGCTTTTTAACAAATGCCTGCATAATGCACGGCATGCACTCTTTCGCTTTATGACCAAGAACCTCCGGGAAGACCGGTACTGTACGCCATCCAAGAAGCTCCAGGCCCTCTTTTTCCACGATGATCTCGAACATCTTCTTTGCCTGGGCACGTTTGATCTCCTGCTGTGGGAAAAAGAGCTGGGCTACACCGTATTCTCTCTCTCCGCCGATATCAAAGCCTTCTTTTTTACAGACCTTCTTAAAAAATTTGTGGGAGATCTGAAGAAGGATACCGACACCATCACCGGTTTTTCCTTCTGCATCCTTACCAGCACGATGCTCAAGATTCTCTACGATCTTAAGAGCATTGGCAACTGTATCATGTGTTTTCTTTCCTTTTATATTAACAACGGCTCCGATACCGCAGTTATCATGTTCAAATTCAGGGCGGTAGAGGCCCTGCTGCTGATTTGCTACTTCTCTCATTTTTCTCATCCTTTCATTGCAGCTTCTTCTGCCGTCTTTTTATCAACTGCCGCCTGCACAAATCCACGGAACAGTGGATGTGCATGGTTTGGTCTGGATTTAAATTCCGGATGTCCCTGGGTTCCCACAAAGAACGGATGTCCGGCAATTTCGATCATCTCAACAATGTGAGCATCCGGGGATGTTCCCACAATGGACATTCCCTTTTCGTCCAGTTCCTTACGGAATGCGTTGTTTACCTCATAACGATGTCTGTGACGTTCCTGGATCTCTTTCTTTCCAAAAAGCTCATAGGATCTGGAGCCTTCTGCAAGCACACACGGATAGCTTCCAAGACGAAGAGTTCCTCCAAGATCTTCCACATCCTCCTGATCCGGCATCAGGGCAATGACCGGATGTGTTGTTTCCGGTGCCAGCTCAATACTGTTGGCATCTTCATATCCAAGCACATGGCGGGCAAATTCCACAATAGCCATCTGCATTCCCAGGCAGATCCCAAGGTATGGGATCTTATGAACTCTTGCATACTGTGCCGCAAGGATCATTCCTTCTGTACCACGGTTTCCGAATCCTCCCGGAACCAGGATTCCATCTACAGAATGGAGAGTCTGATCCAAATTTTTTTCATTGAGTTCTTCGGAGTCCACCCAAGTGATATCAACCTTTGCACGGCAAGAGATCCCGCCATGCTTCAGTGCTTCCACAACACTCAAGTATGCATCATGAAGCTGTGTATATTTACCAACCATGGCGATCTTTACTGTTTTATCCGGGTGGCGGAGATTTTCTACCATATTTTCCCAGTCTGTAAGATCTGGTTTGCGATTCTCCAGTCTTAAGCTCTGCAGTACTACGTCTGCAAGCTTTTCTCTCTCCATTGCAAGAGGAGCTTCATATAAATATTCCACATCCAGATTCTGAAGCACATTGCTTACAGGTACATTACAGAACAGGGCGATCTTTCCACGGATATCCTCGGTAAGAGGATACTCACTTCTGCATACCAGGACATCCGGCTGGATTCCCATTCCCTGAAGCTCTTTTACACTGGCCTGGGTGGGTTTGGTCTTCATCTCTCCGGAAGCACGGAGATACGGGATCAGAGTTACATGGATAAGGATCGCATTGTCATGTCCCACATCATGCTGGAACTGACGGATGGATTCCAGGAACGGCTGGCTCTCAATATCACCGACTGTACCACCAACCTCGATGATGGCAATTCTGTCTTCGTCTGCGGATTTTGCTCTGTAAAAACGGCTCTTAATCTCATTGGTAATATGCGGGATCACCTGAACGGTACCTCCGCCGAAATCACCATGACGCTCTTTCTGAAGAACAGACCAGTAAATCTTACCGGTTGTCACATTGGAATTTTTGTCAAGGCTTTCATCAATGAAACGCTCATAATGTCCAAGGTCAAGGTCAGTCTCTGTACCGTCATCCGTTACAAAAACCTCTCCATGCTGAATGGGATTCATAGTTCCCGGGTCAATATTAATGTAGGGATCAAATTTCTGCATGGTCACCTGATACCCTCTGGCTTTCAGAAGGCGCCCAAGAGACGCTGCGGTAATTCCTTTTCCCAGACCGGAAACAACTCCACCTGTTACAAAAACATACTTTACTGCCATCTTCGATTTCCTCCTCCATTTTGTGTTCCACAACAAAAAGGCGTCCGGAACAGATTTCAAGGGGTGAGAATTCCCCTGTGGTATCCGTTCCTGACGCCTTTGTCAGTTATCTTTCATATAAAATATGATTTACTATAAACTATTTTTTTTTATTTGTCAATAACTGATTTTTCATATAGTCTGCGGAATTTCTTCCTATGAAATGGATGTAAAGAAAAAACAGACGCCTGCTGAGGATTTCAAACTGATCTCCTGTCTCTGCAGTCACGTCTGCCTTTTCTTTTTATGTCTTTCATATCTTGTCTGTCTCTGCACTGTCTGTCAGGCAACTGCATATTTCTGAAGGAAACGATCAAACTCATGATCCTCGCCATGACAGGTTACTGTAAGAACTCTGGTCAGATCCATGCTGAGGATTCCAAGAATAGATTTTGCATCAATTAAAATTCTGTTATATGAAATATCTACATCAAAATCACATTTACTTGCAGCCTTAACAAATTCTTTAACATCCTCTGTCGCATTCAATCTAATTTTTTTAGACATAAATATCATCCTCTCTTTTATCTCGGCAAAAAACCGGCCTTTTTTCGGTCTTGCTGTTTTCCTGTATATTCCAGACCAGCGGCCTTTTTCATCTGGCTGTTCCACATTATGTCTCATATTGTCAGATTTGTCAAGTTGATGTTTTTTATCGTTTTTAAGAGTCTTTCTATAAAAACCCGGATTTTATATGACAAAATCCGGGTTTTTTATATATTTATTGTGCAGTTTTTACATTTTCGTTTTTCAATCCATTATTTTTTACTGTGAGATTAATTCCACATAGTTCATTAATCCTGTTTGATTTCTGCCGGTATTTCCATCGGATAATTGCCATCAAAACATGCTTTACACAGCGGAAGTCCACCTGCCATGCCTTCCAGATAATCGATCTGCATATAACCCAGGGAGTCTGCACCGATCATCTTACGGATTTCTTCCGTGCTGTGCTGTGCTGCGATGAGCTGGTCATTGGACGGCACATCGGTACCAAAATAACAGGGATGTAAAAATGGCGGGGAGCTGATACGTACATGGACTTCTTTTGCTCCTGCTTCTTTCAGCATGTGGATCAGATTGGCAATGGTAGTTCCGCGGACAATGGAATCATCCACCAGAACGATTCTCTTCCCCTTCACCACGGATTCCAGAACGCTCAGCTTCAGATGGACACTGGACTCTCTCTCCTGCTGTGTAGGCTTGATAAAAGTTCTTCCAATGTAACTGTTTTTATAGAACGCAAAGCCAAACGGGATTCCGGATTCCTCAGAATAGCCTTTTGCTGCCGGAAGTCCGGATTCCGGTACACCGGTCACCAGGTCCGCTTCTACCGGATAGGATTTTGCAAGAGATTTTCCTCCACGGATCCTTGCATCATAGATTTTCACGCCATCCATGGTGCTATCCAGTCTTGCAAAATAAATATATTCAAAAACACAATGAGCATGCTTTTTCTTCTCAGTCAGTTTACTGGATTTCAGTCCGTTCTTGGTGATCGTGACGATCTCACCCGGTTCAATATCACGGATAAATTCCGCTCCTACAGATGTCAGCGCGCAGCTTTCAGATGCAAGGACATAGGCATTATCTCTTTTTCCAAGACAGAGGGGTTTCAGTCCGTAAGGATCACGGGCACCGATCAGCTTCCGGGGGCTCATGATCACAAGAGCATATCCTCCGCGGATCTTCTCTACGGTTTTATGTACTGCTTCCTCTACAGTGGCAGAATGCACACGTTCTCTTGCGATATGGAACGCGATAACCTCTGAGTCGGTAGTTGTATGGAAAATTGCGCCTGTCTGAATCAACTCCCATTTCAGAGCTTCTGTATTAACCAGATTTCCGTTGTGCGCAAGTGCCAGACTTCCCTTGATATAAGAAAGTACCAGCGGCTGTGCATTCTCTGCGACAGATTCTCCGGTGGTGGAATAACGAACATGTCCGATTCCGATATCACCATTCATATTATGTACAACATCTTTTCGCAAAACTTCGCTTACCAGTCCGAGATCTTTATGGAACTGTACGTTTCCTCTTTCTCCGTCCGTCCTTGAAACGGCCATTCCGCAGGACTCCTGTCCCCTGTGCTGCAGCGAGGTAAGACCATAATAAATAGATGGTGCAATATTCCCTCCATCCAGATCATAAATCCCGAATACGCCACATTCTTCCTTTACTCCTGACATATTTCCCTCCATCTGTTCTTTCCGTATTGTACATCTTTGTCACTGGTCAAAAAGCTTCTTTTGCCTCAATCACTTATAGCGATTGCTGACTTTTCGACTGTATAACTACGATATCAGATTATAATAAAAGGACAAGATTTGTCAACCCTGCCTATTTTCCGACAGTCCGATCGCCCTGGTCAATTTTTTAGATTTTTTCAAAAAAGCTCTTGACAATATTTTATTTTGGTGTATACTGCAACACATAAAGCAAAGGCGCTTTGGATACGGCAAGTATCTGAAGCGCTTTTTTTGTTTTCCGGTCCGTTTATACCCGGTTCTTCCGGCAGCGGTCCTTATAAAATAATTAAAAATTATAATGAATGAGTGAAATCGAAAGGAGTGTACCTATATGGCACAGAGTATCCCTGAAATGTATGGCAGCCTTGTATTCAATGACAAAGTGATGCGAAGCAAACTGCCAAAGGACATGTACAAAGCATTAAAGAAAACAATTGAAAACGGAACTCATCTGGAACTGGACGTTGCAAATTCCGTAGCAGTTGCAATGAAAGAATGGGCTACTGAAAACGGTGCGACACATTACACACACTGGTTCCAGCCGATGACAAACGTAACTGCTGAGAAGCATGACAGCTTCATCTCCCCTACAGGTGACGGACAGGTGATCATGGATTTCTCCGGTAAAGAGCTGGTAAAAGGTGAGCCGGATGCATCCAGCTTCCCGTCAGGCGGACTTCGTGCTACTTTTGAAGCAAGAGGATATACAGCATGGGATCCTACTTCACCTGCATTCATTAAAGATAAAACTCTTTACATTCCTACTGCATTCTGTTCCTACAGCGGAGAGGCACTGGATAAGAAAACTCCTCTTCTTCGTTCCATGGATGTTCTGAACAAAGAAGCGGTTCGTATTCTTCACATCCTCGGAAACAAAGAGGTCCGTCACATCAACACAACCGTAGGACCTGAGCAGGAATATTTCCTGGTTGACAAGGATCTTTACAAGAAGAGAAAAGATCTGATCTTCTGCGGCCGTACTCTTCTGGGCGCTTCTGCACCAAAAGGACAGGAAATGGAAGATCATTACTTCGGAGCCCTGAAGCCTCGCGTTGCTGCTTACATGCATGATCTTGACGAAGAGCTTTGGAAACTTGGCATTCCAGCCAAAACAAAACATAACGAGGTTGCTCCTGCACAGCACGAACTGGCTCCTGTATTTGATACCACAAATGTTGCTGTTGACCACAACCAGCTGACCATGGAGATCATGAAGAAGGTTGCCGACAAGCACAACATGGTCTGCCTCCTTCACGAGAAACCATTTGAGGGAATCAACGGAAGCGGTAAACACAACAACTGGTCCATGAGCACAGACACAGGTGTAAACCTTCTTGATCCAGGAAAAACACCGGCAGAAAATACACAGTTCCTGGTATTCCTGGTAGCTGTCATCAAAGCCGTTGACGATTATGCTGATCTTCTCCGCGTATCCGTTGCAAGCGCCGGAAACGATCATCGTCTTGGAGCAAACGAGGCACCGCCTGCGATCGTATCCATCTTCCTTGGAGATGAGCTGACAGACGTACTGAAATCTATTGAAAACGATACCTTCTTCAGCAATAAGCATGCGGTACAGCTGGATATCGGAGCAAAGGTACTTCCGCACTTCATAAAGGATACCACAGACAGAAACCGTACTTCACCATTTGCATTTACCGGAAACAAATTTGAGTTCCGTATGCTTGGTTCTGCAGCATCTGTCGCAAACCCGAACATCGTACTGAATACCGCTGTTGCAGAGGTTCTTGCAGAATTCAGCGCAGCTCTTAAGGATGTTCCGGAAGAAGAAATGGAAAACGCAGTACATGCACTTCTTAAGAAGACCATTGAAGAGCATAAACGCATCATCTTTAACGGAAACGGATATACAGACGAATGGGTTGAAGAAGCTGAGAAACGTGGTCTCTACAATCTGAAAACAACTCCGGATGCACTTCCGCATTTCATTGCTGAGAAGAACATTGCGCTGTTTACAAAGCATGGCATTTTTACAAAGGAAGAGCTTTTCTCCCGTTACGAGATCTGGCTTGAGAACTATTACAAGACCATCAACATCGAGTCCAACACTCTGGCTGAGATGATCCAGAAGCAGGTAATTCCTTCTGTATATACATATGTTGAAAAGCTTGCAGATACTGCAGCTGCAAAGAAATCCGTAGTAGCTGATATTTCTGTAGCAAGTGAAGCTGCTCTGATCTCCAAACTGAGTACACTTGCAGACACCATGGCAAAAGATCTGGAAACTCTGAAAGCAGATACAGCAAAAGCTCTTGCTTCTTCTGACGATGTACTTGCATGCTCCAAGGCTTATCAGGAAACTGTTCTGGAAGACATGGAAACTTTAAGAAAATCTGCAGATGAGGCAGAGGCTCTGATCCCGGATGAGTTACTTCCTTATCCGACCTACGACGAGCTGTTATTCTCCATCTGATCACGGATATCAGATAACAATTTCATACGGTAAATACAGGGGATATCCCTTATGAACTCTACTTCATAATTCATTATCGATTTCCTCATCCATTAATCACACGATACAGATATCCCCTGTTTTACATATACTAATTTTGATTTCGTAAAGGCGCGGAAGAGAATTTCCTCTCTCCTGCGCTTTTTCGTTATACTGATACTGGATAAATTCTGTCTGTTTTTTGTCCGGTATTACAAAAATTCTTTCTATACATAATAGGAAAGAAAAAAATTGGGAAAGGGAGTGTTACTATGTATTCTTCAGTAAACACAACTTGGGTCCTCGTCGGTGCAGCACTGGTCTTCTTCATGCAGGCTGGATTTGCAATGGTCGAAACAGGATTCACAAGAGCAAAAAACGCAGGAAATATCATCATGAAAAACCTGATGGACTTCTGTATCGGTACACCGGTCTTCTGGCTGGTTGGATTTGGCATCATGTTCGGTGCAGGAAACGGTTTCTTCGGCAAGATTGGCGGAATCGCCTCAGAGGCAAACTACGGAAACGCAATGCTTCCGGATGGAGTTCCTTTCTGGGCATTTCTCATCTTCCAGACTGTATTCTGTGCTACTTCTGCTACCATCGTATCCGGTGCCATGGCAGAGCGTACTAAATTCATCTCCTACTGTATCTACAGTTTACTGATCAGTCTCGTTGTATATCCTGTATCCGGTCACTGGATCTGGGGCGGCGGCTTTATCAGCCAGATGGGATTTCATGATTTCGCAGGTTCCTGTGCCGTTCACATGGTTGGTGGTGTTGCTGCACTGATCGGTGCCATCATCCTCGGACCTCGTATCGGAAAATATTCCAAATCCGGTAAATCCAGAGCGATCCCGGGACATAACCTTACGGTTGGTGCACTTGGTGTATTCATTCTCTGGTTCTGCTGGTTCGGTTTCAACGGTGCATCTACTGTCAGCATGGAAGGCGATGCCATTGTAAGCGCCGGAAAGATCTTTGTAACAACAAACCTTGCAGCTGCTGTTGCTACTGTAACAGTTATGCTGATCACATGGATCCGCTATAAAAAACCGGATGTTTCCATGTCCCTGAACGGTTCTCTTGCAGGACTGGTAGCCATCACAGCAGGCTGTGATACCGTATCTCCTACATCTGCAGCTATCATCGGAATCCTCTCCGGATTCATTGTAGTATTTGGTATTGAATTTGTTGATAAAGTTCTCAAAATTGATGACCCGGTTGGTGCTGTTGGCGTTCACGGTCTTAACGGTGCTTTCGGAACTCTTGCTGTCGGTCTTTTCTCCGACGGTGCAGGTACCGAGTGGAAAGGTCTTCTCACAGGCGGTGGTTTCCATGGCTTCGGTGTTCAGTTTATTGGTATGGTTATCACCATCGCATGGGTTGCTGTTACTATGACAATTATCTTCCAGGTGATCAAACACACGATCGGACTTCGTGTTTCCGCTGAGGAAGAGATCGCAGGTCTGGATATGAAAGAGCATGGCCTCGCAAGTGCATACGATGGATTCTTTGTACAGGATACCATGACAAAGGCTCCGACTCCAATGGGAACTTCCGTAAAAGCCCCTGTTGTAAAGCATGCTCCTTCTGCTCCTGCTGAATCTGTTCCTGAAATTCCTGCAGACGGCGTACACAAACTGACAAAGGTTGTTATCATCACACGTCAGAACAAGCTAGATGAGTTTATGCAGGCTATGAACGAGATCGGCGTAACCGGTATCACTATCACAAACGTTATGGGCTGTGGTGTTCAGAAGGGTGCTCCAACCTACTATCGTGGTGTTGAAGTCGACATGAACCTCCGTCCGAAGGTTAAGATCGAGATCGTTGTAAGTCTTGTACCGGTTCAGAAGGTTATTGATACTGCCAAAGAAGTTCTTCATACCGGTCAGATCGGTGATGGTAAGGTCTTCGTTTACGATATCGAAAACGTTGTCAAGATCCGTACCGGCGAGGAAGGCTTCCTGGCTCTGCAGGATACAGACGCATGATTCTCTTATGAGAGGAACAGATAAAATCTTCTACGCAATATAAACCAAATAAAAGCCCAAAGGGGCTGTCGCATTAGCAAATATTTTTGCTGGGCGGCAGCCCCTTTTTATGCCAAAATGGCATCGAAATTGATTACCATTTTGATGCCATTCTTTACAAGCGCAGTTCGTCCCTAAGCATCCCTTTCAGCATGCCTTATTTCAAACTGTTTTATTTTCAATTATCAAAATCTATGCCTTTTTTAATGCAAAAAGGTGACTTCCCGTCCTTCCTGTCTGAATCTTACAATGAAGTTTATTGATATTTCGCCCCATCGCTAAAAGGATACTTTCTGCCAAGGCATTTACCTTTCCACGGTACAGATATCTCCGAAAGTTCATGTCTTCTTTCACATCAGCAAAAGAACCTTCCGCCTGAATACTTCGGTTCATCCGGAGCATAGTCCCATACTCACTCGTGATCCGTTCCAGATCTTCTGCACGCTTCTGGCTCATCGTCTTTGAGACCATCAACACTTTATTGCGTTTTTCCATAGGCGTTTTGCAGTTGTTCCCTTTGATACATTCTGTTTTATAAGGACAGCCAGTACAGTCTGAACATCTGTAATAAGTTTTTATACTGACATATCCACTCGTCGTTTTACTTCTCCGTTCATTTGTGACAGTCAGTTCTCTTCCATTCCGGCAGATGTAACTGTCCCTGTCCGCATGATACTCCATATTTTCCCTTCTGCTAATGTCCTTTTTGTATTTTCGTGTCTTTGAGATCTCATAGTTCTGTGGCTTTATGTAGGCAGTCTGTCCGTTGCTTTCAATGAAAAGATAGTTTTCTTCACTTTCGTACCCGGCATCTGCAACAATTTCTGAATACTTAAATCCCAGGTAGCTCTCCATATCTTTCAAAAAAGGAATCAGGGTACGTGTATCGGTGGGGCGCGGGCTGATATCAATCCATGTGATGTATTCTGAATCCACTCCATGCTGAATGTTATACGCAGGCTTTAACTGTCCGTTCAGCATCGCGTCCTCTTTCATTCTCATGAAGGTGGCATCGGGATCTGTTTTGGAATAACTGTTTCTGTCCCCAAGCGTATACAGTTTTTTCGTATATTCCTTTAGTTTCTCCAGATACCAATCCAGTTGTTCCAGAGATTTCTGTAACTGTGTTTTTCTCCGGCCGGTTCCATGTACAAACACGATTTCTTCCTGTATTTTGATGCGGCATAACTGCTTTTTTAACCGCTTTAAGGTGTGTATGGATATACTATCATGATATACCGTTTTCATTCCATAGAGTTCTTCACATTCAGCCACAAAAGAAGACAGTTTCGTGTATAACCGGGCCTGATTTTTTGTAATAGCCTTTTTCCATACAAATGTATACTTATTGGCCGCAGATTCGATCTTTGTGCCATCAATAAAAATGGTCTTCCCCGAAATCTCACCCAAAAGATAGAGCAGATCTGACATTTGTGCAAGCAACGTCTTTGCACAGACAGAAAAGTGAAGGGAGATAAAACGCGCGATCGTTGCATGGTCAGGAGCCGGCATACCTTCCAGGAGATACATGAAGTTGATATCCCGTTTACATGCTTTTCTGATATCGCGGCTTGAATAGATCCGATTCATTGCTGCATAGATAACAAGTTTCAGAATCTGACGCGGTGTTGCCTGATTTTTTCTGATCCTGCCGTAAGTTTTATACAGTTCAGAAAGGTCCATTTCCTCCACAAAGGCACTTACCAGACGAACCGGATCATCAGATGGAATAGAAATCTCTAAATCTAGCGGAAGTTTGATTTGATAATACAGAGAAAATGAGGTATAATCTCTCTGTATTATTTTGTTTAGTAGCATAAACTAATTATACCACAAGCGCCGGGCTTTTCGAAGTCCGGCGTTTTGTGTTGAATATAAAATGAGCTGCCGCACGTTAGTGCGACAGCCCCTTTCATATTTTTTTATTCTCTTCTCAGTCTCGGCAGATTCCACCGGTAATGTGCCGCCAGGTACCGGATCAGGATCACTACTACCGTTCCGATCACCATGGCCGGCACTCCGCCCCACAGCCTGTATATCCAAACACAGGCAATGGCCCCTACAATAGACGCACAGGCATAAATATGGCGCACAAAAATATATGGCGGTACTCCTGCCATCATATCACGGATAAGGCCGCCTCCAACTCCTGTGACAGTCCCAAGAAATACAAGAAAAAATGTTCTTTCCATATACCCCTGGGAAATCCCCTTATCAACCCCCATGACAGTAAACACACCAAGGCCAACCGTATCCATCACCAGCATCACCTTATCATAGACCAGCCGGTTCCCGCCTTCCAAAAGCTCCTGCTTCCAGTACATCACTGCAAAAACAATACAGGACGTCACGGTTGCCACAATGGTATACAGCGGATCCTGAAACATTCCCGGCGGCACGATTCCCAGGATAATATCCCTGGTAGCTCCTCCGCCCACTGCAGTCACCACTCCAAGAACGCAGACCCCGAAAATATCCATTCCTCTCTGCGCCCCCACCATAGCTCCGGAAGCAGCAAACGCAATAGTTCCTGCCATCTCCAGCATAAATGTAAACATACTCTGATAATCCATTTCCCCCTCCATGCATATCAAGCCATATTTTTTCTCACCCTCATATCTGCATCCTGTTTTCCCTGTCTGCACATTTCCACAAGGTGCACATTTCCGCAGGGTGCAAGAAGGAACCCTGCCATGCAGGATTCCTTCTCCTATTTTCGTGATCACTATATTTTTATATTAACAGAATTTTCTCATTCTGTATATCTTTTCTTTTTGTATCTGACTTCTGCTATTCTGCTTCGATCAGAAATCCTCGTCGTTTCAGCATATCCTGAATCATATCCAGGATTTCCTCGGATTCTGCTTCTACTTTATGATAATGATAATCCGATGTGATATTCTTCAGAGGACTGGACTTGCCGCTTCGGATATCCTCCATAAAATTCTCAACCTGGCGCCTGGAGCTGATATTCAGTTCTGCCTCGATATGCCCGTAAACTCTGTGATTCACCATTACATTGATCACTTTTCCGCCGAGATCCACAATCCCGCAGAGCTCGTTCTCCAGATCCGCATCTGTATGATGCACCTTGAATATCCGGCTCACAGTATGGGGAGCAGTAAAAATATATCCTCTGTTGGTGGAGATCACATCATTTCCCTCCGCGCGTATCAGCGCAATATCCTGCACGATCACCTGTCTGCTGACCTGAAATGTTCTGGCCAAAGCACTTCCTGAGACCGGCCGTTCACTGTTTTTAATTTGATCCATGATCGCTGTCCTGCGTTCTGAACCAGTCATTTAAGTTCCCCTTTCCTGGCTGTGCCTGTACTTTTTGTTCCGATACCTCTCTCCTTCATTCTCGCGATCTCTCCACCCCGGCCCGACATCACCTGCTATGCCTCTGCTTCCGGCAATTCACGCTTCTTTTCTGATATTCGGGGTATTTCCTGTCACAGCACTCGGTATTCTGTAAAATCCTGCATTTTTCAGGAAAGCGGATGAAGATTCTTAAGCGAAATATCAAGGATCGGTGCAGAATGCGTTAATGCACCACTTGATACATAGTCTACACCAACATCCCTGATCTTTGCAATGTTTTCTTTTGTAACATTTCCAGAACATTCAGTTTTGGCTCTTCCGCCGATCAGCTGCACCGCTTCTTTCATCATCTCCGGAGTCATATTATCAAGCATGATGATATCTGCGCCGGCCTCAACAGCTTCTTTTACCTGATCAAGAGTTTCTACCTCAACTTCGATCTTGCGGACAAAAGGAGCGTACTCCTGCGCCATTTTTACAGCATTCGCAACGCTTCCTGCTGCTCCGATGTGATTGTCTTTCAAAAGAACTCCGTCTGAAAGATTATATCTGTGGTTCTGTCCGCCGCCTACACGAACAGCATATTTCTCAAAAATACGCATATTCGGCGTCGTTTTTCTGGTATCCAGCAATGTGATCCCTGTTCCTTCAAGAAGTGACGCAACCGAATGTGTATAGGTTGCGATCCCGCTCATTCTCTGAAGATAATTCAGTGCCACACGCTCGCCGGAAAGAAGCACCCGGATATCTCCTGTAACTTTTCCCATTTTCTGACCTTTTTTTACTTCATCGCCGTCCTTGCAGAACAGCTCCACTTTTGTGTCAGCATCCAGAAGCGTAAATACACGGCTGAAGATTTCCAGTCCCGCAATGATTCCATCCTCTTTACAGATCAGATCTACCTCTCCCGGAACTGCTTCTTTCATAACAGAGTTTGTGGTAACGTCTTCGCTTGAAATATCTTCCTTTAAAGCCTCCAGGATCAGGTGATCTACCTGAAGTGTCATTGTGATCTTATTCATTTTACAATCCCTTCTCTTTCTTAATTATCACAGTAGCCCTGTTCTCCAAAGCAAGGCTGCTCCTGTCTTTCATAATACGGATATTTATATTCCGGCTGCATTTATGCCGCACCTGCAGCACTTTTCTTTTCTGCTGAGATTGCTTTGGCTGCACGTTTTGCAAATACAAGGCTCTCCAGCAGGGAATTACTTGCCAGTCTGTTCGCGCCATGTACACCGTTGCAGCTGGTTTCTCCCACTGCATAAAGCTGGTCCATGCTGGTCTTGCTGTCAGAATCCACCCAGATACCGCCCATGAAATAATGCTGAGCAGGAACAACAGGGATGCATTCTTTTGTCACATCATAGCCTTCTTCCAGACACCTCTGATAAATATTCGGAAAATGATTCAGGATCGTATCTTTATCAATATTTTCCATGGAAAGCCATACATGGTCTGTTCCTTCTTTTTTCATTTCTTCCAGGATCGCATTTGTTACTACATCTCTTGGAAGAAGTTCATTGACAAAACGCTCTTTTTTGCTGTTATAAAGTACTGCGCCTTCTCCGCGGACCGACTCTGAGATCAGAAATCTTCGGCCTGGTCTCTTGGAGTACAGCGTTGTCGGATGAATCTGCACATAATCCAGATGTTCCAGACGCACATTATGTTTTTTCGCAATATCAAGGGCGTCACCTGTGAGATGTGGATAGTTGGTGGAATGCTCATATCTTCCTCCGATCCCGCCGCTGGCCAGGATCGTATCCTGTGCATAAATCTCTACCGGGATCTCTCCGCCCGGCTGGATCTCTTCCTGGGTCTTCACCGCTTCTTCGGCTTCCATAGCTTCAAGACGTGCCCTGTTCGCTTCTGCGGAAACTGCCTTCAGACCTGTACATTTGCCATTTTCCACAAGAATATCCCGCATGGTAGTATATTCCAGAATTGTTACATTTTCAAGCTTCAGGACCTGCTGGAGCAGTTTTTCGGAAATTTCTTTTCCTGTGATATCCTCATGATAAAGGATCCTCGGTCTGGAATGTGCACCTTCTCTTGTATAGGCAAAATCATCTCCATCCATCTTGAAATCCACGCCATATCCGACAAGATCATTAATGATGTCTCTGGAGCCTCGGATCATAATGTCTACCGACTCTTTTCTGTTTTCGTAATGTCCTGCCTTCATGGTGTCTTCAAAATAGCTGTCGTAATCGTTTTCATCACGGAGCACACAGATCCCGCCCTGGGCCAGGAAAGAATCACTGCTCCTCATATCCTCTTTTGTGATAATCACGATCTTTTTGTCCCGCGGAAGCTTCAAGGCGCTGAACATACCTGCAACACCTGTTCCCACGATCACTACGTCTGTTTTAATTCTCATTGCTTTTCGCCTCTCTGTCCTGATTTCTCTTTTCATCCAACTTAGACAAATCTTTTATACAAATGTGTTTTATTTATTTTGCCAGTTCCAGCATCCGCTCCAGCGGTCTCTTCGCGTTTTCACGTGTCTCGTCTGTTACATGAACCTCATTCTCCCCGGTTTTCAGAACGTGGAGAACTTTTTCCAGAAATACTTTTTTCATGTTTTTGCAGACCGGTACGGTTTCTGTGAAGTAGAATTTTTTATCCGGGCAGGTAGTTTCCAGCTTGTACTGAACGCCACATTCTGTGCAGATGATAAACTCTTTATTGTCACTTTCCTGTGCATATTTAATGATTCCGGATGTGCTTCCGATGTAATCAGCCTGTTTCAGAACTGTCTGCGGACATTCCGGATGTGCCAGAACCAGTGCATCCGGGTGCGCTTCTTTTGCTGCTTTTACTTCTTCCGGATCCATAAATTCATGGACAATACAGAAACCTTCGTTATAAATAAAGTTCTTCTCAGGAACCTGTTCTGCAATAAAATGTGCAAGATTTCTGTCCGGGATAAAAAAGATGTTTTTGTTCGGAAGCGCTTTTACGATCTTTACTGCATTTGCGGAAGTAACACATACATCAGAAAGCTCCTTCAATGCTGCTGTGGAATTAATGTAACAGACAACTGCCACATCGTCATATTCCTCTCGCACCTTGCGGATGCCTTCTTCTGTTGCCATATGAGCCATCGGACAGTCTGCATCCATGGCAGGCATCAGAACAGTTTTATCCGGACTTAAGATCTTGGCGCTCTCTCCCATAAATCCTACTCCACAGAACACGATCGTCTTCTCTTTCGCGCTGGCTGCGATCTTGCTGAGATAAAAGGAATCTCCTATATAGTCAGCTACATCCTGCACTTCAGGACGCACGTAGTAGTGTGCAAGGATGATGGCATCTTTTTCTTTTTTTAATTTCTGGATTTCTTCTACAACTGTCATTATCTTTCACCTTTCCTGCAGGATTTCTTTTTTGAGTTCCTGCTTTTGCTTTCTAGTACAGCGAATATTAAGTAACCGCCATATTGACTTGTCTGATTTTTCATCTGCTGCGTCAATATAGCAGAAACTTAATTTTCGCTGTACTAGTCTTTATTATGCAGATGCTTCTGATCTGCTTTTTTTATTATCATGTAACTTTTTTCAAAACATCTTACACATAATACCACAGTCCTTTACATGTGACAAGACAGTTGTTTGATATGTGTAAAGTTTTTTTTGTAAAGAAAGACATCAAAAAACACGGTTTCCACAATGAAACTTTCATCCTGGAAACCGTGTTTCTGCACACATTCATTATTTTATCAGTCTTATTCACCGTTCTGCGTACTGTCAGCTGCTCATTTATTGCAGTTTTCTTTCTGATCTGCCGCGATCACCCGATCATTTCCCCAGCAGTTCTCTCTCAATCCGCTCTCTTGCTTCCGGTGCCTGCTTACCCATCTTTTCCGGAAAACCAAACATGGAAACGCAGGCAATGCCGCTTTTCCACGACCATTCAGCCACGGCGGATTTATTACCATTTTTGTGCACGTGAATGCGATATCTTTTTTGTACAAAATTTCCATTTTGTTTTTATGCGGTTTTCACTATTTGTTACTTCATTCACATATTTTGTTTGTTTTACAGTATTTTTTCGGCATTCACTCACATTTTCGCATCTATAAAATGACTTACTATGCTTATTATAAACGTTGATCATATAGCGTTTTATTATGTGCACCAGAACGCAATATTTCATTTCCCTTATACCCTAGTAGAGTTTATGTAGAATATTATTGTATTTCAACACATAAAGAGTTATACTTATATGTAGTTTTATTTAAAATACACAAATGCATTTTTCATACTTTATTTAACCGAACTTTAAGGATCAAAGCTTCTCTCAGAAATCCCTGAAACGCAGGCAGGCTTCCCTGATTCGGTTAAATTCATACGAAAAACACAGCAGAAAGGACTTATCCCTATGAGCGACTATAATTTAGAGACTAAATGTATCCACTCCGGCTATACCCCATCCAAGGGCGAGCCCTGTGCACTTCCTGTCTATCAGAGCACTACTTACAAATATGACACCACTGACGAAATGGGCCAATTATTTGATCTGAAGGCAGACGGATATTTTTACACCCGTCTCCAGAACCCGACCAACGATGCCGTAGCTGCAAAGATCGCAGATCTGGAAGGCGGTGTTGCTGCGATCCTGACTTCTTCCGGACAGGCAGCCAACTTCTACGCAGTATTTAATATCTGTGAGGCAGGCGATCACGTTGTTGCCGCTTCTACCATTTACGGAGGAACCTTCAACCTTCTTGCCGTCACCTTCAAGAAGCTTGGCATTGACTGCACCTTTGTTGATACCGATGCAACAGAAGAAGAGATTGCTGCCGCATTTAAACCGAACACAAAGGTTCTCTTTGCAGAAACTATCGCCAATCCGGCTCTGGTCGTCCTGGACATCGAGAAATTTGCACACGTTGCACACCAGAACGGCGTGCCTCTTATTGTGGATAACACCTTTGCCACACCGGTAAACTGCCGTCCCTTCGAGTGGGGTGCAGATATCGTTACCCACTCCACCACCAAATATATGGACGGGCATGCCGTTCAGGTAGGCGGCGCCATTGTCGACAGCGGTAACTTCGACTGGGATGCCTATGGCCATAAATATCACGGTCTGACAGAGCCGGATGAATCCTATCACGGTGTTGTCTATACAAAGCAGTTTGGAAAAAAAGCTTACATCACTAAGGCTACTTCCCAGCTGATGCGTGATCTGGGCTCTATTCCGTCTCCGATGAACTGCTTCCTTCTGAACCTCGGCCTGGAAACGCTTCCACTGCGTGTTGAACGCCATTGCTCCAATGCCCAGAAGATCGCAGAATACCTGAACGCACACGAAAAGGTTTCTCATGTAAATTATGCAGGACTTCCAGAGGATAAATATCACGCACTGGCTCAGAAATATATGAAGGATGGTCGTACCTGCGGCGTTATCTCCTTTGAACTGACCGGTGGCCGTGATGCAGCAGTCCGTTTTATGGACAGTCTGAAGCTTGCCACCATCGCAACTCATGTTGCTGCTTCCATCACTATGGTCCTTCACCCAGCCAGCCATACCCACCGTCAGATGAACGACGAGCAGCTGGTTGAAGCAGGAGTTTCTCCCGGAATGATCCGTCTTTCCATTGGTATCGAAAATGTAGATGATATTATCAAAGATCTGGATCAGGCACTGAAAAATGCATAAATAACCAATTCAAAAAGGAAGGATACATCTGCTCATGCATGATGTATCCTTCCTTTTTATGATATATTTTCTCCTACTCTCAATTATGGCATTTCCGCAAATTACCTGCATCCTGTTCTGAACGGCTTTCTTCTGGCGCATAAATTCCTGCAGCTGCTGCAAGTATCTGAAACTACCTTACAAAATCCATTATTCATCTTTTTCCAGCTGTTTGATCAGCTGGTTCACATATGTAGAAAGCCCCGCCACCAGGACTCCCTGTGTCGTGGATGTAAATACTGCCATTGCAATATCCTGTGCATTTTTACAGGAACAGGTAGCAAAAATATAAATTCCGCATATAAGGATCCCTGCACACCCCAGTATCAGCGGAATATATTTGTCCTTCACAGCCTGAGCCTCCTTCAGTGCGATCCCCATAAAATACAAAGCGATCGCTGTGATCAGCAATTCCGGTTTAATATAATCCACAAGCGCTTCCATAAATATTCTCAATATCTCCCCTGCCGCTTTGATTTATTTTATGAATTTCTCCAAAAAATATTTCATAAATTCCCCAAAAATGTTAGCTACGTGTTCGCTATTGCTGTTTTTTCGCACTTTTTGAAAATATTTTGTTCTATTCCGATTCAAAAAGAAAAAGGCCATAAACCCTAAGGTTTACAGCCTTTCCCACTATTTTTCGTTATCTGAAATCAGAACTTGCCAGCGTCAGCAGCTTCCTGTACGGAAACAGCTACAGCAACTGTCATACCAACCATCGGGTTGTTTCCAGCGCCGATAAGACCCATCATCTCTACGTGAGCCGGTACGGAAGAAGATCCTGCGAACTGAGCGTCAGAATGCATACGTCCAAGTGTATCAGTCATACCGTAGGAAGCAGGACCTGCTGCCATGTTGTCCGGATGAAGTGTACGTCCTGTACCACCGCCGGAAGCAACGGAGAAGTATTTTTTGCCTTTCTCGTTGCACTCTTTTTTGTATGTTCCTGCTACCGGATGCTGGAAACGAGTCGGGTTTGTGGAGTTTCCTGTGATGGAAACGTCAACGCCCTCTTTCCACATGATCGCAACACCTTCCGGAACGCTGTTAGCGCCGTAGCAGTTAACCTTTGCACGAAGTCCCTCAGAATAGGATTTACGGAATACTTCCTTAACCTCGTTCTTATATGGATCATACTCTGTCTCTACATATGTAAAGCCGTTGATACGGGAGATGATCTGAGCAGCATCTTTTCCAAGACCGTTCAGGATAACACGAAGAGGTTTTTTACGAACCTTGTTTGCTTTCTCTGCGATACCGATCGCACCCTCAGCTGCTGCGAAAGACTCATGTCCTGCAAGGAAGCAGAAGCAGTCTGTCTCTTCCTCAAGAAGCATCTTTCCAAGGTTTCCATGTCCAAGACCTACTTTACGTGTGTCTGCAACGGATCCCGGGATACAGAAAGCCTGAAGGCCTTCTCCGATAGCTGCTGCTGCGTCAGCGGCTCTTCTGCAGCCTTTTTTGATCGCGATAGCTGCACCTACTGTGTAAGCCCAACAAGCGTTCTCGAAGCAGATCGGCTGAATGCCTTTGATCTGATCGTAAACGTTCAGTCCTGCGTCTTTAGTGATTTTCTCAGCTTCTTCGATAGAAGCGATTCCATAGCTGTTTAAAACAGAATTGATCTTGTCAATTCGTCTCTCATATGATTCAAATAAAGCCATTTCCTGTAACCTCCTGATATTTTTACCTTACGAAGTGTAATTACTCTTTTCTTGGGTCGATGATCTTAACAGCATCTGCAACACGGCCGTACTGACCTTTTGCTTTCTCCCATGCTGTGTTCGGGTCATCACCTTTCTTAATGAAGTCAGTCATTTTTCCAAGGCTTACGAACTGATATCCGATGATCTCATCGTTCTCATCAAGAGCGATACCTGTAACATAACCCTCAGCCATCTCAAGGTAACGAGGTCCTTTTTTCAGAGTTCCATACATTGTACCAACCTGAGAACGAAGTCCTTTTCCAAGGTCCTCAAGACCAGCGCCTACTGCAAGTCCGTCCTCGGAGAATGCAGACTGGGAACGTCCGTAAACGATCTGAAGGAAAAGCTCTCTCATAGCTGTATTGATTGCATCACATACAAGGTCTGTGTTCAGTGCCTCCATAACGGTAAGTCCTGGAAGGATCTCAGAAGCCATAGCTGCAGAGTGAGTCATTCCTGAACATCCGATTGTCTCGACAAGTGCCTCCTGGATGATTCCCTCTTTAACGTTAAGGGAAAGCTTACAAGCACCCTGCTGCGGAGCACACCAGCCAACACCGTGTGTAAATCCGGAGATATCCTTTACTTCTTTTGCCTGAACCCATTTTGCTTCTTCCGGGATCGGAGCGGCACCATGATGTACGCCCTGTGCCACTGGACACATTTCTTCTACTTCGCGTGAATAAATCATTTTAAAACTCCTTTCAAGTATAGATTGACCGATGTTATTGAGAAAAAAAGTTCGATAACACCCTACGGCTATTTTCTCACAAAACCTTTGTTTCGTCCAGTCATATTTGATAAAATTTTGCCATAAAACGCATAATATTGGTAGTTATTCCGGCAGTATTGCATGCCTAACTGTCAAATATTTCTGGCAACTACTGTATGTATGTGATAATATATTAGCAAGTTTAACCTTGGAGGTATATTTTTCATGAATGCATCTGTGGATTCTGTTTTTCCAGAAAAATACCGCATTCTCAGCGGAAGCGCTCTGAAGATGATCGCGGTCATCACCATGCTGGTCGATCATATCGGAGCTGTGCTGCTCAGTATGTATCAGCCCGCACAGAAAATCCTGTTTACACTTTTCGGCAGAGAATATACTGTATATCTTATTTTCCGCGATATCGGAAGAGCTGCTTTTCCCATCTTCTGTTTTCTCCTGCTGGAAGGCTTCCGGCATACGCGGAGCCGGTTCCTCTATGGAAGAAATCTCCTTCTTTTTGCGCTGCTCTCAGAAATTCCGTGGAATCTGATGTTTACAAATACGCTGCGTTACGAAAGACAAAATGTGTTTTTTACGCTTTTCCTCGGATATCTGGCCTTTTGTGCCATCGAATATTTCCAGACCAGACCTTCGATGCAGCTTCTCTGCATCCTGGGACTGCTTGTTGTTTCCATTTTTCTGAAAGCAGACTATGGATGGCGGGGGTATATCTTCCTGCTGATCATGTACTATATGCGAGACGATAAGCCAGGCCAGGCAATCCTCGGAAGCTGCTGGCTTTACTATGAATGGAGAGCCTCCTTTGCCTTTCTGTCCATTAACCTGTACAATGGAAAAAGAGGCTTCATCCGCGGAAAATCAGCAAAATATTTCTTTTACTGGTTTTACCCAGTCCATATTATAGGACTGGTCATACTTCGACAGCTTTTGTTTTTATCTTAATCCCGCCCGCTCCCGGTCGGTTCATCCTTCCACGACCAATACTGTTGCATCCAGCACCCCATCAAAAAAAAGCTGCACTCTCTCAAAAGTGCAGCCTAAATGCGTGTCCAGAAGAATCTGTTTCTTATTTTTTCTTTACGATCTCTTTTGCATTTTTATAAATGGAATCTGCAGGAACACATCCACGTACCGGTGACAGCGGGTAGATATTAGAATTCCGTCCGATCACAGTACCGGGATTCAGCACAGAACCGCATCCGACTTCAACATGATCTCCGAGCATCGCTCCGAATTTCTTAAGACCGGTTTCGATCTTTTCATCCCCGTCTTTTACGACAACCAGCTTCTTGTCTGATTTTACGTTGGAACAGATCGATCCGGCACCCATGTGGGACTTATATCCCAGCACAGCATCTCCAACATAATTATAATGAGGAACCTGAACCTTGTTAAACAGCACTGCATTCTTAAGCTCTGTGGAATTTCCCACAACTGCGCCCTCACCAACGATAGCCTTGCCGCGGATAAATGCACAGTGGCGCACCTCGGCGTCTCTGCCAATGATAGCCGGTCCGGTGATACTTGCAGTCGGCGCAACTGTAGCGGATCTTGCGATCCATACATTTTCGCCCTTCTCCTCATATTCAGAAGGATCCAGTGTTTTTCCCAGCTTAATAATGAAATCTCCGATCTCCGGAAGAACCTCCCACGGATAGGTTTTTCCCTCAAAAAGCTCTGCTGCAATGGTCTCATTCAGATCCAGCATATTGCTAATAGTAAAATCTTTCATCATGATGATCTCTTTCCTCCCTGTCCGGAAGCCCGCTCCGGCTTCCTGTAGTTTACAGCGGCCGCATCAAAAAACTGCCGCAGGTTATACTGATAATTGCTTGCCTCCACCTGCCGGGTACGTACCCGCACAAAATGCTCCAGCTTGTCCATATATTCCTGTTCCGTGATGCTGCCCTCTGCCACATAGGTGAGCCCCTTTTCCCAGCTTGCCGTAAGCTCCGGGTTCAGAAGCTGCCGGATAGAACAATTTACCACATCAAAGATCATTTCCCCAAGAAGCGTTGGAGTGATCACCTGGGTCTTTTTGTTCAGTGCCAGATATTTGATGTTAAAAAGCTTCTTCAGGATCTCGGCACGGGTAGCACTGGTGCCGATCCCGCTTCCCTTGATCTGGGCTCGAAGCTCCTCATCCTCGATCAGCTGTCCTGCATTTTCCATGGCAAGGATCATGGAACCGGAATTGTATCGTTTGGGCGGTGAAGTCTCACCCTCCTTGATACTCAAACCGTTCACAGGAAGTATATCACCCTTTTTCAGCTTCTGCAACGCCTCCAGGAGCACAGTATCACAGGAAGCCTCGTCTTCCTCTCCATTTCCGTTTTTCTCACTGTCTGAAGCCCTTTTCCGCGAAAAAGAATTCGTGGCAATCTTCAGATAGCCTTCTTCTTTGAGAACCTTAAAGGATGAAAAGAATGCCTCTCCGTCCAGCTTCGTCACAAGACTCACCTTCTGATAAACGGCCGGCGGATAAAAAATACATAAAAATCTCCGTACAATGGTCTCGTACA
Source organism: Blautia sp. MCC270 (assembly GCF_018785605.1). Taxonomy (NCBI): domain Bacteria; kingdom Bacillati; phylum Bacillota; class Clostridia; order Lachnospirales; family Lachnospiraceae; genus Blautia; species Blautia sp. MCC270. Next base: position 106,644 of record NZ_WQQD01000028.1, on the reverse strand, counting down.
CACGCTGTGCGGTAAGAGACACATTTCCCAGCGCGTTCAGTCCCTGACCGGTAGGAATGATCGCGTAATGGTCTGTGATCTGCTTGTCATTCACATATCTGGTCTTTGCAATGCTTTTCCAGGATTCCATCCCCAAAACCTCTGCCGCCGCAGCACCGGCCTGCTGATAATTTCGAAGACCGGATATATTCTTGTATATCTCCTTGGCCACTGCCGTGGAAAGAACTCTGGCATCCGTTCTCGGATAAGTCACCAGCTTCTTCTCATAAAGCTCCTGTACGATCCGGAGTGTCTCGTCCGGACTGATCTTAAACAGCTTTGAGCACACATTCTGAAGCTCCGCCAAGTTAAAAAGAAGCGGCGGATTTTTGTTTTCTTTTTTTCGTTCCACCTTTTCCACAATACAGGAAAGGGGCTGGTTCACCATCAGCTGATCGATCAGCATCTGTGCATGCTCTTTTTTCCTGAAGCCGTTTTCTTTATAAAGATACGGGGACTGGAAATACCGGCTGCCTTCCACAGCTCTCCATTCACCGTCAAAATTTTCGCCTGCAAGTCCAATACTGCCAAGGACACGATAGAAGGGTGTCTTCACAAAGACACGGATCTCCCGTTCTCTCCGCACCACCATGCCAAGAACACAGGTCATCACACGCCCAACTGCAATAGCCTGATATTTGGAATGGAGATAATTGGTGACACTGCTTCCGTAGCGCAGGGTCAGAACTCTGGAAAAATTGATTCCCATAAGATAATCTTCCTTTGCGCGGAGATACGCAGACGCTGCCAGATTATCATACTCCGAGATGTCCTTCGCTTCACGGATCCCTCTTAAGATCTCTTCCTCTGTCTGGGAATCGATCCACACACGTTTCTGGACTTTTCCCTTTACTCCTGCCATCTGGGCTACCAGACGGTAGATATATTCACCCTCACGTCCGGAGTCGGTACACACATAAATGGTATCCACATCCGGCCGGTTCAGCAGTCCTTTTACGATCTCGAACTGCTTTTTGACCCCGGGGATCACTTCATATTTGAATTCGCGCGGCAAAAAAGGCAGGGTATCAAAACTCCACCTTTTAAACTTGATATCATATTTTTCGGGATAGCTCATGGTAACCAGATGTCCTACACACCAGGTTACCACAGAATCATCAGATTCCAGATATCCGTCTTTTCTCTGACCGTTGATCTTCAAAGCCTTCGCAAATTCCTGTGCCACGCTGGGCTTCTCCGCTATGTATAAAGCCTTTGCCATACTATTTATCTGCACTCATCTTTCTAAGCGGCCATGCCAGAAGCACAGCTCCGCCAACTATATTTCCCAGTGTTACGATCACCATGCTTTTAAGCATAGCGCCGACAGACAATCCTGGCACCATACAGAATGCAACTGTAAAAATACCCATATTTGCAATACAATGCTCAAATCCGCTGACAACGAAACCTGAAATACAGATCACGATCATCAGGAACTTGCCTGACTCACTCTTCAGCTTAATGCCGCAGAGAACAGCAAGACAGACGAAGAAATTACAAAGTACCGCACGGAAAAACATCTGTCCTGCCGGAATACTCAGTTTTCCGTTTATAAATCCTGCAAAATAATCTGCTGTACCGGACGCTCCGGCACCTACAAAGATCAGCGCCAGGATCAGGCATCCCACAAAATTGCCGATGTAACTGATTCCCCAGACCTTTCCAACATCTTTCCATGATACGCTCTTGTCATACGCACCAAAAGCCATTACCAGATTGTTACCGGTAAACAGCTCTCCTCCTACCATTACGATCAACAGGACCGCAATGGAGAACACGATGGCTCCAAGGAATTTCCCCCATTCCGGGAAAGTTTTGGAAAATACATTTCCAACAACGTTACTGTAGATCATCGCCACATCAATAAAAAATCCGGCCATGATCGCCCGCATAAAGTATTTTCCGAAATTGCTGTTCAGTAAGTTTATCTTACCCTTCGCAGCGGTTGACAGTTTCTCTACATCCTCCCTGTTCATAAATAGCACCTCCACATATTTTTAGCAAGCGTGGCACTTTGTTGCTGCTTCTTTGTTCACAGCAACACGCTTTCCGGAAATCTGTTTGTTATATTGTAACACTTTACTAATTATTTAACAATAAAAATGCGAAAATTTTCAAAAATTTCCGTTTTGTTACATACAACAAACAATATCCGTTTTATACCAGAACACGATAGATGCCATCCCAGGCCAGTTCCTTTTTTTTCAGGAAATTTTCTGTTTCCTCCTCTGATTGCTCCACGCATTTCCATGCCAGTCCGCACTGGGCACTGATCTCTGAAGGGATCGGGATCAGCCTTCCCGGAAATTCAGATTCCTTGGCCGTTCTTTCCATTTTCATGGCAGCCGTGGTTGTGGAAAATGTCACAACTGTAGTAATTACTTTTCTGCGCATATCTCCTTTGTTCCTTCCACATACGCAAAAACAGGACACCGGAAAAACCGATATCCCGTTTCTGATGATTTTCTTTATTTCATGTAAAGGATCCAGTTCTTATTTAGCCTGGATATATCCTTTCGCTTTCAGAGTTTCTGCACAGAGAACTGCTCCGCCTGCGGCACCTCTTACTGTGTTATGGGAAAGTCCGATGAACTTGTAATCATAAACAGTATCCTCACGAAGACGTCCTACAGATACTCCCATTCCATTCTCATAGTTTACATCCATCTGTACCTGCGGACGGTTGTCCTCCTCAAGATACTGGATGAACTGCTTCGGAGCGCTTGGAAGCTCAAGCTCCTGCGGAAGTCCCTTAAACTCAACCAGCTTCTGGATCAGCTGCTCTTTGGTAGGTTTCTTGCGGAATTTAACGAATACAGCTGCTGTATGTCCGTTGAGGACCGGAACACGTACACACTGGCATGTGATGACAGGTGTGGTAGCTGGAACGATCACGCCGTCCTCGATCTTGCCCCAGAGTCTTAACGGCTCCTTCTCACTCTTCTCTTCCTCACCACCGATGTACGGAATGATGTTGTGCTCCATCTCCGGCCAGTCCTTGAAGGTTTTTCCTGCTCCGGAAATAGCCTGGTATGTAGTGGCAACTACTTCATACGGCTCGAACTCTTTCCATGCGGTAAGTACCGGAGCGTAACTCTGGATAGAGCAGTTCGGTTTAACAGCTACAAAGCCGCGTTTTGTTCCGAGACGTTTCTTCTGGAATTCGATAACCTCGAAGTGCTCCGGATTGATTTCCGGAACTACCATCGGAACGTCCGGTGTCCAGCGGTGTGCGCTGTTGTTGGACACAACCGGTGTCTCTGTCTTTGCATATTCTTCCTCGATCGCCTTGATCTCATCCTTAGTCATATCAACTGCGGAAAATACAAAGTCAACCGTAGCTGCAACCTTCTCAACCTCGTGGATATCCATAACAACCAGCTTCTTTACTGCCTCCGGCATCGGAGTATCCATTTTCCATCTGCCGCCTACAGCCTCCTCGTAGGTCTTGCCTGCGCTTCTCGGGCTTGCCGCTACAGTAACCACCTCAAACCACGGGTGATTCTCCAGAAGAGAAATGAATCTCTGACCAACCATTCCAGTTGCACCTAAAATACCGACTTTAAGCTTTTCACTCATAATAAAACTCTCCTCATCTTGTGTCCCTCCATGGCACACATTTGTCTTTTCTGTAAATACTATACCAATTTTTCCTAAAATGCAAGCATTATCTTAATTTTTTTCAAGATACTCTTTATTCTGAGCAATCACCTGCTCCATCACGTCCGGTCCCGGCGCTCCCAGAGTCACACGTTTTTCCACGCAGGTCTTCATACTGATGGCTTCATAGATGTCCTCCTCAAACACAGGACTGATCTCTTTGTACTCGGAAAGCGGAAGCTCATCCAGAGAGATTCCCTTATCCAGACAGAGAAGGACCAGTCTTCCGACGATGCCATGAGCATCACGGAACGGTACACCGTGGTTAACCAGATAATCTGCTGCGTCTGTGGCGTTTGTAAAGCCTCTCTTTGCACTTGCCTCCATGTTGGCTTTGTTGAACTGCATAGTGGAAACCATGCCGGTAAACAGGGCGATACAGCCCTTTACGGTGTCAATGGCATCAAAGGTCAGCTCCTTGTCTTCCTGCATATCTTTGTTGTATGCAAGCGGGATTCCCTTCATGGTTGTGAGAATAGATGTCAGCGCTCCGTAAACACGGCCTGTTTTTCCACGGACAAGCTCTGCGATATCCGGATTCTTCTTCTGCGGCATGATACTGCTGCCTGTGCTGTATGCGTCATCGATCTCAACGAAACGGTACTCATTGGAATTCCACAGAATGATCTCCTCGGAAAAACGGCTCAGATGCATCATGATCGTAGAAAATGCACTGAGAAGCTCGATGACATAATCTCTGTCAGATACGGAATCCATACTGTTTCTGGTTGGTGCATCAAAGCCGAGAAGCTCTGCAGTATAGGCACGATCCAGCGGATAAGTGGTTCCTGCCAGTGCTCCCGCTCCAAGCGGACAGGTATTCATTCTCTTACGGATATCAAAAAGTCTGTCACGGTCTCTGCGGAACATCTCAAAATATGCGCCTACATGGTGTGCCAGAGTTACCGGCTGTGCCTTCTGAAGGTGGGTAAATCCCGGCATGTAGGTGTGAACATTCTCTTCCATGATCTTCTGCAGGGCAAGAAGAAGGTCCTTCAGCTCCTTATCTGTCTCATCGATCTCGTCGCGGACATAAAGCTTCATATCCAGAGCTACCTGGTCATTACGGCTTCTTCCTGTGTGAAGCTTCTTTCCGGCATCTCCGATACGGTCGATCAGGTTTGCCTCCACGAAGCTGTGGATATCCTCATACTCCGCTGTGATCTCCAGCTTGCCTGCTTCCACGTCTGCAAGGATACCGTCCAGTCCTTCTGTGATCTGCTCCTTTTCTTCCTCTGTCAGGATCCCCTGTTTTGCAAGCATGGCAACATGTGCCTTGCTTCCACGGATATCCTGTCTGTAAAATTTTTGATCAAAGGAAATGGATGCGTTAAAATTGTAAACCAGCTTGTCCGTTTCTTTTGTAAAACGGCCTCCCCATAACTGTGCCATATTGATTCTTCCTCACTTTTCTTTTTTGCGGCAGAACTGTCTTCTCCGGACATACACGAGCTCCGTCTCCCGGACGTCTGCACTTTTCTGTGTTAGTGTAACATATTTTTATAAAAATGCAAAGTTTTTCATAATTATACGTTTGCTGTCTTCAGCCGTTGTTACTGTTCACTCGGTTCTCAGTAACCAGCCGTTCTCTGTCCATGGCTTCTTTCTTTGAAAATACACAGCCGCAGTAATTCTGCCGGTACAGAGCATGCTCATGAGACAGTTCAATAGAACGCTTGTAGCCATTCTTTTTCTTAAAATCCGAAGTCAGATGTGGCACTTTATAGATTTCTGCCAGCTCCTCGCCAATCTCATTGATCTTCTGTGCATTTTTCAGCGGACTGATACTTAAGGTTGTGGTGAAATAATCATATCCGCCCTCCTTCGCCAGTTTTGCCGCCTCTTCCATCCGCAGACGGTAACACCGAAAGCACCTCTCTCCTCCTTCTGGAACATCTTCCAGGCCTTTTGCCATCTCGTAAAATTCCTTCGGGTCATACCGTCCCTCCACCAGCGTTACCGGATGTACAAACTCCATCTCCCCGATCAGGCGGCGGATCTCAGCCACGCGGTGTGAATATTCCTCCACCGGTGCGATATTGGGATTATAAAAAAATATCGTGATCTCAAAATACTGCGACAGATATTCCATCACATAGCTGCTGCATGGCGCACAGCAGGCATGCAGAAAAAGTCTGGGGGTTTTCCCTTCTTTCTGGTTTCTTTCAATCAGTTTATCCAGTTCTTTCTGGTAGTTTCTCTTGTTCAATGTTTGTAATTCCTTTCTCTATGACTGTTTTCAGGCAGACATCAAAGTATGCTCTCTGCCATTGGCCTTCTCATGTTTCAGACATATGATAATATTATACCATTATCTACGAAAAGGAGGCAACATCCATGAATCCTGTCCTGAAAGTGCGGGACGTGTGTCTCTCCTATCACACATTGTCCGGTGAGACACCCGCCCTTTCTCATATATCCTTTGACCTGATGCCCGGTGAATTCCTGTCCATTGTAGGACCTTCCGGATGCGGAAAATCCACTCTTCTGAATCTCATTGCCGGCCTGCTCACTCCGGAACACGGTTCCATTACTCTGGGAGGCCGGCCGGTATCCTCCGGCAGTGCCGCTGTAGGATATATGCTCCAGAAGGATCATCTTCTGGAATGGCGGAGCATCTACAAAAACATCCTTCTCGGCCTGGAGATCCGGAAAGAGCTCACACCTGAAAAGCTGGCACATGCAGAAGCCCTTCTTCAGACCTACGGTCTGGACCGTTTCCGTGATGCCCGCCCTTCCCAGCTTTCCGGCGGTATGCGCCAACGTGCCGCTCTGATCCGGACCCTTGTGCTGGAACCGGAGCTCCTTCTTCTGGATGAACCTTTTTCTGCACTGGATTACCAGACACGCTTAAATGTCAGTGATGATATCGGAAAAATCCTCAAAAGCTCCGGCAAGCCTGCGATCCTGGTCACTCATGACATCTCCGAAGCCATCAGTATGGCCGACCGGGTACTGATCCTTTCTGCACGTCCTGCCACTGTACGAAAGATCATTGATATCGATCTGGATATCAGCGACCGCACTCCCCTCTCCTCCAGAAATGCTCCGGATTTTAAGAAATATTTTAACATCATATGGAAGGAGCTCAATGAAAATGCCTGAAATTTCCAGACAGCAGAAACAATATCTTGCACGGCAGAAAAAAGAAAAACACATTATCCTGGCTGCACGAACACTTCTTTTTGTTCTGTTTATGGGACTTTGGGAAATATCCTCTGATCTTGGATGGATCGATTCCTTTATCTTCAGCAGTCCTTCCCTGATCGCAGAGACCTTTCTTTCCATGTGCAGGGATCAGTCCCTGTTTGCACATATTGCCGTGACACTGGCAGAAACTCTTGTCAGTTTCTTTTTTGTTGTGATCCTGGGCGTAGGAACCGCAGTACTTCTCTGGTGCTCCCGACGGATCGCACGGATCCTGGAGCCATGCCTGGTGGTACTGAACAGTCTCCCGAAATCTGCTCTGGCCCCTCTTCTGATCGTATGGCTTGGTGCCAACGAACGTACCATTGTGGTCGCCGGCATGTCTGTAGCCATCTTCGGTTCCGTTATCAATCTGTACTCCGGCTTCTGCCAGGCAGATCCGGAAAAGCTGAAGCTGATCGAAACTCTGGGGGGACACAAAAAGGAAAAGCTTCTGAAGATCGTCCTGCCCTCCTCCATTCCTCTTATCCTGAGTGTGATGAAGGTCAACATCGGGCTTTGCCTGGTGGGCGTGATCATCGGAGAATTTATCGGTGCCCGAAAAGGCCTGGGATACCTGATCATTTACGGAAGCCAGACATTCAGACTTACATGGGTCCTGATGTCCATTGTGATCCTATGCATCATTGCCATGCTGCTGTATTTTGCACTTTATCTTATTGAAAAACAGGTCCGGAAGCATTAGCTGTAAAAAGGGCGTGTAAAAATGATCTCTCATTTTTTACACGCCTCTTTTGCTCTTATAACCTTTGTTTCAAAGTTTTCCCACGGCAAAGGCCGTGCATAATAAAAGCCCTGGATCTCATCGCAGCTCAGGCTTCGCAGGATCTCCACCTGTTTTGCTTTCTCCACGCCCTCGGCAAGAACCTTCATTCCAAGGCTGTGTGCCAGCGAAATGGTATGACGGATCACCTGCTGCCCACGAAAATTCTCTATGTAATCGATCAGACTTTTATCCAGCTTCAGAGTATCGAATGGCAGCTGGTTCAGGCTTGTCATAGATGAATAGCCGGAGCCAAAATCATCCATATGCAGCTCGAATCCTGCATCCACCATCTTCTCTATGAGCTTACTGATCCGATCATTATACAACGCAGCAGTTTCTGTCAATTCAATGGGAACAGAAGAAAACGGAATGCCATTTTCTTCCACGATCTTCACATAACGACAGATCATATTATCGTAATGGATACTGGCACGTGACAGATTCACCGAAATCGGAAGTATCTTTTTCCCTGATCTTATACGTTCCCCCTGGATGCTGCATACCTTTCGGAAAACATATTCATCAAGGCGTACGATCAGACCATCCTTCTCAAAAAGAGGGATAAATTCTCCCGGCGAAACCATAGTTCCTTCCGCTCTCTTCCAGCGCACCAGTGCCTCCGCCCCAACGATCTCTTCTGTCTCCACACTGTATTTCGGCTGCAGGTAGACTACGAATTCTTCATTGCGTATAGCCTCCACGAAAGCATTCTCCATCTGTCCGTTACGGATATGCCTCTGTCTCATCTCATCATCATAAAAAGCGATCTGGTGCTCATAGTCATCCCGGATACTCTTCATGGCCAGAAAAGCCCTGTCACAGATCAGGGTAAAAGGCAGTGTCTTATCCACATTCTCATAAACCCCATAGTTGACCACCAGATTAGGAATCGGCGCTCCGCTCTCGACCCTGTGGATAAATTTCTCCATATCTGCCATACGGATCTCTTTCTTTCCATATATGATGGCTACAAACTGGTCTCCTCCATATCTGCCCACCGTCCCGTAGCGAACCTGATTTCTATACGTATCTCCCAGATAGGTAAGAACCTGATCACCGGTCTTCTCTCCATAGGTTCCGTTGATCCATTTAAAGTTCTTTATATCTGCCACCACCACATGAAAATCCTGATTCGTATTAAAGCGCATCAGCGTCTTTGCATGATGGAAAAAGGCCTGTCTGATATAAAGCCCTGTAAGATCATCATATTCCAGAGCTGAGAGTACCATCACGGACTCTCTCAGCTTGATCACATTGTTGATCTTACTTTTTAATATACGGACATTATACGGTTTCCGTACAAAATCCACTGCTCCCAGTTCCAGACATCGCACCTCATCCTCCAACCGGTTACTTCCGGTTATGATGATCACAGGCACAGAGGTCAGCATCACATCATCACGGATCAGCTCCAGAAACTGAAATTCATCACATACCGGCACACTCATATCAAGAAGAATTGCAGAAAGGGTTTTGTAATTCTCAGACAGACGCTTCATCCCCTCTGCTTCATTCATCGCAGAGATAACCTCAAAACTGCCCTCCAGATGTTCTGTAAGCGCTTTCCGATCCGTCTCGTCATTCACTACAATAAGAAGTTTTCTTCCGGATGCTGTTCCTCCTGGTTCCAGTATGGCCTCCATCTCACTGTACCGTACATCCATATCCTCATTGGCAAAAGCAAACACCACGGTCTGAAAATCCTCAGCCGTTCCTACCCTGGCACATTTCACATAGAAATATTCAATCCTCCCGTTGCTTCGGCGTACACGATAATGTACCATCAACTGGGGAATCCTTGTAAGACGTTGGCATATCTTCTCAAAATCCATCATCTGATGCATCCGGATCCTGTCCTCTGCCGCAACACTGCTCTCAATATAAATATCCATGATCTTCTCATAGGATTCATCCCTGCGAAGTCCCTCCTCCCCATAAGCTCCACTCTGCCCCTGGAAGCGGCATACCTGGACCTTATGAGTCTCTCTGTCAACAGAGTAGATATTGATAAAATTTTTTCCGAGAACATTAATGATCCCCATAAGAATCGGATTCTCCATCATTCCGCTGCTGATCTCATCATTCGTCTCTGTATCCGAAAAAACAAGGGCATGTCCTGTCCCGCCGGATTCCAGCGGAATCTCCACAGCATCAACCGAACGCAGGATATTCCGTCCCGGTTCCAGATAATTCTTCGGACCTTTGATCCCGTTAACGACCGGACAGATCTCACAGGGAGTTTCTCTGTTTCTCAGACAGTGATAGCATTTCTCGCCCCTCTTCAGCTGCGGATAGATCTCACGTGCTGCCAGGTTATAGCTGATAATCTTATAATCCTCATCTATGACATACATTCCCGATGCATTTTTCCCCACGAGCATCACCTCCGGATTCGTAAATTTCTCATAGATCCTTCGTGACAGTTACTGTCTCAAAATCCTTAAATATTCCTTCATTATATACGATTTTTCTGATAACTGCAATTATCTTTCGTATTATTTATTTTTCATATTGGTTTTATTATATTTCGGTTATCAGCGCATCTGAAAAGATTTCCCCCTGAGCGGAACCCCGGCAAGCTCCGCAAGCCTTTTGATTCCGGAATCTGCTATGGATACCGCACTCTCCACATGATTGAAATCTGTGGCACTGTAATCAAACAGGATATTTCCCTGTGCTTCAAACTCCTCGTCCCGTTCCCAGAAAAAGAATCTCATAGGCATACAGTCAAAGGCCCTGATCTCATATCCCACATCACCCTGGGGCAGTTCCCTGCCGTCAAGCTTCTGAAACGCCTCCCTCAATTCCTTTTCATGGCCGGAAAATGTAGCACTGAACACATCCGTCTCTCCGATCTGATACGCCGGCGCAAATGGTCTTGCATTCCTGAGATCTGCAAAAGGGACCCACTTATCCATAATAAAAGCCCCCTCTTTCGCATACCCCAAAAGCGTATAAATATTCAGCATCTCCGTAGTATCCGGTTCTCTCTGTCCATCCAGGCTCCGGATACTGCCGTCTTCCAGACTCACCCCATATCTTCTTCCGAAATGAATGATCGTGAGAAACCCGTTTTCTTCCTTCAGTTCCGGCACCCGTTTATGCAGATCTGCCTGATCCATCTTCAAAAAGCGTTGTGCCCACTCTTCACATAGTTTTACATAGTTGGAAATTCTTTCTTCTTTCATCCTGTCTTCTCCCTGTCTGATATCGATATCCTTTCTCCGCTGTATTCCGGACTTTTTTTACAGAATACACTGCTTTCACATTTTCCGCAAGAATCTTCGCCGATGTATCCGAAATCCGGCTATTTTCAGTGTTACTGTTTTTTCAGCATCCCGGAACCTTCTTAAACGTTTCTTTTTTTCGACAGATCATCCATCAATTTTCCCAAATCCGTCTAATTTCCCAATATAAAAATAACGTTTTTTTGCACAAAAAAACTGGATTTTCTTTTTCGAAAGGTGTATAATATTAACAAAGTTTATTGTTTTTATGGTTAAAGACACCTGGCAGTAAACAAGAAATGAAAGTGAGGATTCGCCATGAAACAAAACAGTATGTTAGCAATGATCCTGGCCGGTGGAAGAGGAAGTCGTCTTCACGAGTTGACGAATAAAGTTGCCAAGCCAGCCGTTGGTTATGGCGGTAAATACCGTATCGTGGATTTTCCGCTCAGTAACTGTGCCAACAGCGGCATTGATGTCGTAGGTGTACTGACACAGTATGAATCAGTTTTACTGAACAGCTATGTAGCAGCCGGTGGCCGCTGGGGCCTTGATGCCAAGGACAGCGGAGTTTATGTACTTCCTCCACGTGAGAAGGCTGATGCCGGTCTGGATGTATACCGTGGAACAGCTGATGCGATCTCTCAGAATATTGATTTCATCGACTCACAGAACCCGGAATACCTTCTGATCCTTTCCGGTGACCACATCTATAAGATGAATTATGCAAAGATGCTTGATGACCATATCCAGCATAAGGCAGATGCGACTATTGCAGTTATCGAGGTTCCCATGAAGGAAGCCAGCCGTTTCGGTATCATGAACACCGGTGAAGATGATCGCATCGTGGAATTTGAGGAGAAACCGGAACACCCGAAGAGCAATCTTGCCTCCATGGGTATCTACATATTCAACTGGAAGCTTCTGCGCAAGCTCCTGCTGGCAGATATCAAAAATCCGGATTCCAATCACGATTTCGGTAAAGACATCATCCCTACACTCCTTGCACAGGACAAAGCACTCTACGCCTACAAGTTCAAAGGCTACTGGAAGGATGTAGGAACCATCGATTCCCTCTGGGAAGCAAACATGGATCTTCTCAGTCCTAACAGTGAACTGGATCTTAACGATCCTACCTGGAAAATCTACACTGAGGATGCTACCTCTCTTCCACAGTATATCTGTGATACAGCTGTGATCAACACTGCTTTCATTACTCAGGGCTGTGTTGTAGAAGGTGAGATCACCAACTCCGTACTTTTCACAGGCGTCAAGGTCGGTCCTGGTGCCAAGATCATCGACAGTGTCCTGATGCCGGGTGTTGTTGTTGAAGCAGGTGCCGTTGTCCAGCGTGCTCTCGTTGCAGACGGAGTCGTGATCGGTGCCAATGCTCGTGTCGGTTCCAAGGACAGTGAGCACATCGAACTTGTATCAAAACGTGTAAAGGGGGCTGAGTAATATGTTTAAAGCATTTGGAATCGTGAATTCCTCAGAAAGAAATATCCATGTGGAGGGGCTTCAGGACTACCGTGCGATCGGCGCCTTTTCATTTCTCGGAAGATATCGTGTCATCGACTTCCCAATCTCAAATATGACCAACAGCGGAATTGAGTACATTCAGGTCTATGTAAAGAACAAACCCCGTTCTCTTGTAGAACATCTCGGAACCGGACGTCACTACAACATCAACTCCAAGAGCGGTAATCTCCAACTCCTCTTTTCAGAGCATTCCGGAGTCAACGATATCTATAACACCGATATCGACAACTACTACTCCAATCTGGAGTGCATCGAAGCAGTTCATTATCCGTATGTTGTTATCGCTCCGAATTACATGATCTACACCACCGACTATTCCAAGCTGATCGATGCCCATATCGAATCCGGTGCAGATGTGACCATGCTTTATCATTCCGTTGATAATGCCAAGGAGAACTATCTGAACTGCCACATCCTGAACCTGAACCGTCAGAAGGGTGTTCTCTCCATTGAGCACAACCACGGCAATGCAAAGAACCGCAACATTTTCATGGATACCTACGTAATGAGCAAGGAGCTTTTCATCAGCCTCATCCATAAGGCAAAAGAGATCTCCTCTCTTTATACCCTTGCAGACGTGATCAATGCCGGCTGCAGAGACGGTGAGCTGGATGTACGTGGTGTATCCCATCGCGGATATTTTGCATCGATCACTGATTTCAAGAGCTATCACGATGCAAATATGGATCTGATTGACTACAAAACTGCAACGGATCTTTTCCATGATAACTGGCCAATCTATACACGCACCAACAACTCCTGCCCGACTCATTATTTTGACACAGCCAATGTTTCCAACTCCGTTATCTCCAATGGTTCCATGATCGAGGGAACGGTAGAGAATTCTATTGTCGGACGTGGCTGTACCATCAAAAAGGGCGCTGTTATCAAGAACTGTGTAGTTCTTGCAGACTGCACCATCGGTGAGAATGTCCATATCGAAAATCTGGTGGTAGACAAGCATGCCAAGATCACGCATGCCAAGGAGATCATCCGTCCTGCGGATGAGCCTGGCTACATCAAACGTAACGATACACTGTAATATTCATATATAATAAGGCCTCCGGTTCCTATGTTACGAACCGGAGGCCTTATTTATCTCTGTACTCAGCTAAGCATATGGATCCATCATTTCAGAACAGACTGGATCCATTTCAACGCATTATCCTTATTCTTCACATTACCCGGAAGGCAGATGCACACCGGATCATATCTCAGTCCAAATTCCTGAGCAACACTACTGCTGCCGTCAAGCTCCAGATGCTGATCATCCACAGCGCCCAGAGACTCAAACACCTCATCTCCAAACGTTTCCCTGAGATCTGCATACATTCCGCTGTCTTTCTCATGTTCATAGAGCTCCTTCGGCATGATCAGGATATCAACGGTAGCACTCTGGATTTCCGTCACATATGCGATCCTGGCATAGTAATCAAAATCCTCTCCTGTCTCGTCCGTCATCAGATTCTGCGCCACACTGACTTCTGCATATTTATCCTCTGTTCCCAGTGTCTTCAGAACATCCTCTTCCACCTTCTCAGAGTCGTAATTCCCTGCATTCACCACCGCAATGGAAAGCACCGTCTTCATCTGTGCGTGCCGGTAAATATTCACTCCCAGGCAGACTCCGCCAATGGCAAGAAGCACGCACAGCATATGTATCTTATAATACATCCAGATATACTGAATCTTCTTCCCTGTTCCCATTCCCTTCAGTTTCTCTCTTTCGATCCGGCGGCGTTCCTTCTTCGTCAGATCAGTTTCGTTGGGCATCTCCGGATTCAGTACACTCTCATCGTGTCCGTCACTGCCGGCCTCCGCTCTGTTTTGTAAATCCATAAAAATCTCCTTTTTCTTTCATGTCTCAGTATTTTTTACCCTGAAGCGGGATATTCCAGTCGCTTTCCCCGCATCCTCCGGGTGGGTGCTGTGACTTATCAATAAAGGATATTTTAGCATATTTTGGTACAAAATCACAGCGCATAAATATGAAAATACCATAAACTCTTCTATTTCCGGCAGATCTTCATTCCATATCCATACATTACCGCCACAGCAGTCACAAGAACACAGACCATCACCGGTCTCATCCACAGATATAAAAGATTTTTCTCAATTCCAGCTGCCACAGCCACATCCTTCAGGATATCCGCCACACAGAGATGGAACAGATAAATAAAAAATGCATATTTCTGACCGATGGCTGCCGGAAGCTCGGGCACTTTCCGATTCTTTCCCATGATTGCAATGAGAAAAAGGCCAACAGCCATAAATACTGAACCCAGAAACAATTCCAGTTTGCCAAAATACCGGTATTCCAGCAGACTTGCGATCCCGCCGCCAGCTGCCATGCCATACAAAAGAAGCACTTTTTTTCCGGCAAACCAGGCTTCCAGCTTTTCCTGATGTCTGTGTATCAGATGTCCCAACATAAAAAACGGAAATCCGGTAAACAGATAGTTTCGAAACTGCATAACACGGAAATACTTTTCCGGGAACAGGAAGGTCGAAAATTCCTCCATTCCGAAATGGATCAGAAGAAGCACCGGTATCAGAACATATACCTGCTTACAAATCCGGAATCTTGCTGCCAGGGCAAAAAGAAGATAACAATAGAGCAGTGCCGGGAGAAACCACAGATGCCATTTCACCTGAGAGCTGTTATTATATAGAAGAAACTGGCGGATATGTTCCCCCGAAACCAGGGCTTCCAGCCATTCCTTCTGGCTTGCTCCGTCGATGTGGTTCTGGATCAGCTCCCACAGACAGCAGACCGGAAATGCCACAAGCATCAGCTTCAGAACATGCCGGATCTTTTTTCCGGTTCTTATAAATTCCGTATCATCGCCACGGAAACAAAAATATCCGGATACCATAAAAAACACAGGTACTGCAAATCTGGCAAGTACATTGGCTATGATTCCGGCATTTCCCGGAAAATGGACGTGAAGAAGCACAACTGCATAAGCACAGATTGCCTTTACCATATCCAGAGTACGGTTTCGCATAAAAATTACTCCTTTTTATATCGAACGCTTATCCCGGAAATATGATTCCGGGGTTCCCTTTTTTTCGAAACGATATACTAACAAACCAGCAGAATTTTGTCAATGCTGTTTTTCTCCTGTACGGTTTACTCTTATACGTTTTACTCTTGTACGGCTTCCGGATCTGAATTATAATTCTTTTATGACCTCTATGACAGGATGTTTGTTATTTCCTCAGAAAGGATTCTATTTTTTATGAAAAAAGACGGCTACTATTCTTCCGGCGAATTTGCACGCATGGCACACGTAACTCTGCGTACTGTCCGCTATTATGATAAACAGGATATCCTGAAACCCTCTCTCGTCACCGAATCCGGCGCACGTTTTTATACAGACGAGGATTTTGCAAGGCTTCAGCAGATCCTCCTTCTGAAATACCTGGGCTTTTCCCTGGATGACATCCGGGAAATGACCATCGGTGATTCCGATTATCATTTCATGCTGAATTCTCTGAATATCCAGCTTCGTCTGGTCCGTGACCGGATCGAACAGATGCAGCTGGTGGAAAAAGCGATCCAGGATACCGCACAGATGATAAAGGAACAGCACACCATTGACTGGAGCCAGATGCTGAACCTGATCCACTTAACCGGCATGGAAAAAAGCCTCAAGAATCAGTATCAGAATGCCACCAACATTTCCTCCAGGATCAACCTCCACAGCCTGTACTCCCAGAACAAACAGGGATGGTTTCCCTGGATCTTTGAGCAGTGCCAGATTTCACCTGGTCTTCGTATTCTGGAGCTGGGCTGCGGGGACGGAACGTTATGGACCGACAACCTTTCCCTTCTGCCGGAGGATATCTCCATCACACTTTCCGATATTTCCAGCGGTATGCTCCGCGATGCCAGACGAGCCATCGGTTCCTCGGATACCCGGTTTGCGTTCCGGGCCTTTGACTGCCGAAAAATCCCCTGCAAGGACGAAAGCTTTGATCTGGTGATCGCCAATCACGTGCTTTTTTACTGCGATGATATTCCCTCCGTCCTGAAGGAAGTCCGCCGTGTCCTCGCTCCCGGCGGAAGATTTCTCTGCAGTGCTTACGGAAAGGCTCATATGCAGGAGGTCAGCCAGCTGGTGCAGGATTTTGATGAACGGATCGTGCTTTCCGCAGACCGGCTTTATGAACGGTTCGGACGTGAAAACGGCCAGAGTATCCTGGCGCCTTTTTTCCCAAAGGCTCAGTGGCTTTCTTATGAAGACTGCCTTCTGGTCCAGGATGCGGAGCCGCTAATCTCCTACGTCCTCTCCTGCCACGGCAACCAGAATCAGTATATCCTGGACCGTTACAAGGAATTCCGGGCCTACACCGCCAGAAAAACTGCCAAAGGATTCCGCATTACCAAGGATGCCGGCGTATTTCTTTGTGAAAAATAGCCAAAAATAAAAAATATGAAAAAAGCTCTTGAAGGTGACCTTGCGTCACCTTTTATAATACAGTTACAGTAACAAAGTTATGTGCAGGCACGACTTATGCTGCACATCATCACGCAAAGGAGAAAACATATGAAAGGAATTATTTTAGCCGGAGGCTCCGGAACACGTCTTTACCCGCTTACCATGGTGACCTCCAAACAGCTTCTGCCGATCTTTGACAAACCGATGATCTACTATCCTATGTCTGTTCTTATGAACGCAGGCATCCGTGATATCCTGATCATCTCCACCCCGCAGGATACCCCGAGATTTGAGGAGCTTCTCGGTGACGGCCATCAGTTCGGTGTCAACCTTACCTATGCTGTACAGCCAAGCCCGGACGGACTTGCTCAGGCATTTATCATCGGCGAGGAATTCATCGGCAACGACACCGTATGTATGGTCCTTGGTGACAACATTTTCGCAGGACATGGCCTCAAAAAGCGCCTGAAAGCTGCTGTAGACAACGCAGAAACAGGCAAAGGTGCCACTGTTTTCGGATACTATGTAGATGATCCGGAGCGTTTCGGCATCGTGGAATTCGACCAGAACGGAAAAGCGGTTTCCATTGAAGAGAAACCGGAAAAGCCAAAAAGCAACTACTGTGTAACCGGTCTCTACTTCTACGACAACAAGGTTGTAGAGTACGCAAAAAATCTGAAGCCAAGCGCAAGAGGCGAGCTTGAGATCACAGACCTGAACCGTATCTACCTTGAGAAGGGACAGCTGAACGTTGAGCTTCTGGGCCAGGGCTTCACATGGCTGGATACCGGTACACATGAAAGCCTTGTAGAGGCAACCAACTTCGTAAAAACCATGGAGCAGCATCAGCACCGCAAGATCGCATGCCTTGAGGAGATTGCTTACTTAAACGGCTGGATCACAAAGGAGGACGTGCTCAAGGTTTACGAAATCCTTAAGAAAAACCAGTATGGCCAGTATCTCAAGGATGTTCTGGACGGAAAATATCTGGACGCGCTTCACTAAGCCGATCTGATTTTCCGACACTGAATTTACCTGCGGACTCCGTTTCGACGGAATCCGCATAAGATCAATCATTTATTATAAAGGAGATTTTTTATGACAATCATCGTTACCGGCGGCGCCGGATTTATCGGAAGCAACTTTATTTTTCATATGATGGAGGCTCATCCGGATTACCGTATCGTATGCCTGGACTGCCTGACCTATGCCGGAAACCTTTCCACTCTTGCACCGGTCATGGACAAACCGAACTTCCGCTTTGTAAAGGAAAGCATCACAGACCGTGACGCTGTTTACAAGCTTTTCGAGGAGGAGCATCCGGACATCGTGGTAAACTTCGCAGCTGAGAGCCACGTAGACCGTTCCATCGAAAACCCGGAGGTATTCCTTGACACCAACATCAAGGGTACTGCTGTTCTCATGGATGCCTGCCGTAAATACGGAATCCAGCGTTATCATCAGGTTTCCACAGACGAGGTTTACGGAGATCTTCCTCTTGACAGACCGGACCTCTTCTTCACAGAGGAAACTCCGATCCATACAAGCAGCCCGTACAGCTCCTCCAAAGCAGGTGCTGACCTTCTTGTTCTCGCATACCACAGAACCTACGGCCTGCCTGTGACCATCAGCCGTTGCTCCAACAACTACGGCCCGTATCACTTCCCGGAAAAGCTGATCCCGCTGATGATCGCCAACGCTCTGAACGACAAACCACTCCCGGTTTACGGAAAGGGTGAAAATGTCCGCGACTGGCTCTATGTTGAGGATCACTGCCGTGCCATCGACCTGATCATCCACAAAGGACGTGTAGGCGAGGTTTACAATGTAGGCGGACATAATGAGATGAAAAACATCGATATCGTAAAACTGATCTGCAAGGAGCTTGGCAAACCGGAAAGCCTGATCACACATGTAGCAGACCGTAAAGGCCATGACATGCGCTACGCTATCGACCCGACCAAGATCCACAACGAGCTTGGATGGCTTCCTGAAACAAAATTCGCAGACGGAATCAAAAAGACCATCAAATGGTACCTTGACAACAAGGAATGGTGGGAAACCATCATCTCCGGTGAGTATCAGAACTACTACGAAAAAATGTATGGAAACCGCGAGGAGGTTAAAGCATGAGATTTTTCGTAACAGGTGTTGGCGGCCAGCTTGGCCATGACGTAATGAATGAACTGTCCGGCCGTGGACATGAAGGCGTAGGAAGTGACATTGCTCCTTCCTACAGCGGCATCGCTGATGGTACTCCTGTTACCACCATGCCTTATGTGCAGCTTGATATCACAGATAAAGAAGCGGTAGCAAAAACCATCCGTGAGGTAAAGCCTGATGCAGTGATACACTGTGCCGCATGGACAGCCGTAGACGCTGCAGAGGACGAGGAAAACCGTGAAAAGGTACGTCTTGTCAATGTTGTAGGAACACAGAACATTGCGGACATCTGCAAGGAGCTTGGCATCAAGATGATGTATATTTCCACAGACTACGTTTTTGACGGCCAGGGAACCACACCATGGGATCCGGACTGCAAGGACTACGCTCCACAGAACGTATACGGTCAGACCAAGCTTGACGGTGAGCTGGCTGTATCCGGCACTGTAGATAAATTCTTTATCGTACGTATTGCATGGGTATTCGGCAAAAACGGCAAGAACTTTATCCGTACCATGGTAAATCTGGGAAAAACCCATGACAAGCTTACCGTAGTCAGTGACCAGATTGGAACTCCGACTTACACCTACGACCTTGCCCGTCTTCTGGTAGACATGGTCGAGACAGAGAAATACGGCTACTATCACGCAACCAACGAAGGCGGCTTCATCAGCTGGTATGATTTCACTAAAGAGATCTTCCGCCAGGCTGCTGCCCTCGGCCACAAGGAATACGAAAAAGTAGAGGTATCTCCTGTCACAACTGCAGAGTACGGCGTTTCCAAGGCTGTACGTCCATTCAACAGCCGCCTGGATAAATCCAAGCTTGTAAAAAACGGCTTCCAGCCACTTCCAACATGGCAGGATGCCCTGGAAAGATATCTGAAAGAGATCCTGTAAAAAAAAATCCATCGGTGATCGCCGGTGGATTTTTTTCGTTCTGTTTCTCATGAAAAAACAGCCGGTGGAAAGCTTTACGCTTCCCCGGCTGTTCTTATGCTAAAATTTAATAATTTTATCTTACTGCTGTGCAACAGTTCCGTCTGCACTCTGGGCATCTGCTGTGCCATTCTGTGTGGCATCTGCAGTCTCACCCTGCGCTTCTGCTGTACTTCCCTCTGCAGCTGCCTGTGCATCATTATCCGTAGCTACTGCCGCTGATGTTGCACTGTCTGCCTCCTCCTGGGAAACAGTCTCTCCGTCACGAACCTTCTTCATCATGGCCTCCGCCTTCTGAACGGTAGACTCATCCGGAATCATAACGTAAGCCTTCTGGCTCATAGAATACGGCTTCTGTGTGTCACCGGTACCATTTACACTATAGCTTACGATGTTCCAGTCACCGCCGTTGTTCAGCTGCTGCTGGAGCAGTCTGGCGATCTCCTCGTAGGAGATATTGGTCTCAAAGCATCCCTGGATGCTGGAAAGAACGGAAGAATAATTCTTCAGAAGCTCCGGTGAAAGAGCCTTGTTGATCACACCCTTGATCACAGCCATCTGGTTCTTGCCACGCTGACGATCGCCCTCTTTAAAGGCATAACGCTCACGGCTGAATACCAGAGCCTGCTCACCGTTCAGGTAGTTCTCTCCCTGATTGAAGTGATATCCTGTCTCATTCTTGGAATCAAAGTCATAGTCAGAATAAACAGTAACTCCGCCAAGCGCATTGATCAGCTGCTCAAATCCCGCAAAGTTGATACGGAAATAATAGTTGATATCCTCATTATAAAGCATTCCCAGAGTATCCATACATACATTGATACCATAGATACCTGCATGTGTCAGCTTATCTCTCTGTCCGCCTGAAATAGAAAGCGGTACAAAATAATCACGAGGTGTGGAAACCAGAAGCACCTGTCTGGTAGCTGTATTTACCGTAGCAATGATATTGGAATCGCTTCGGCTCTTTGCAACAAGGCCGCTGCGGCTGTCGATACCACTGATAAAGATGGTATATATAGAACCGTCATTGGTATTCTCTTCAGCCTTCGCCTCTGTCTCCTGGGGCTCAATGGTCGTCTCCACCTTCTTCACGGTCAGCTCTTTGATCCTGGAAGAAATATCGGAATATCCATCCATCTCTTCAATAACGCTTAAATATGCGCTGTTCAGCACGATCGCACCTGTCTGTCCGTTCAGAAGACCGTCAACCAGCTCTGTAAGTCCTGCATACTCCTGGACCTGCACAGTCTTGCCTGTCTCGGAATCCACCTCCTGGATAGCCTTATCCGAATTGGCTCTGTCAAGATCTGTCAGCACACCATATACATAATCTGCTGTAGCCTCTATGGAATCTGCAGAATCATCTGCACGGACATAAATGCCGACCTCCGTAACCTCTGTGTTCACACCGGAGATCCCTGCCAGTGTGGAATGTGTCTTATAAACATACATACTTCCGAGAATGAATACTGCTGCAAAAACTGCTGCCAGGATCACTCCCACTACAAATCTTATCTTACCATCCGTACTCCATACAAGCGCTCCGACGATCACGATCAGGACCAGCATTACCAGTCCGATCACTGCAATGAACTTCGTCGGGATCACCTTCATATTCAGAAGCATGACCGCAAATACGATTGCTGTGATCAGAACCACAAGCGTCACGATCAGCCCTGGGATATGTTTTCCCATTTTTCTCATATGCAATCCTCCATTTTTGATGGTACAGAGAATATTACATATGGACACTCTCTGTACAGATTCAAATATCCTAATCATTTTACGCTTTTTTACTGATAAAAGCAAGAAATATCGTAAATCGCCAAATGCAAAAACAGTTCCGTGATATCATGATTCTTTTATGCTCTCACGATGTCACGGAACTGCCTCTAAAATGTTCCTTCCATGAAACAGATATCCTTATTCCACGGTAACACTCTTAGCAAGATTTCTCGGCTTATCCACATCCAGACCTTTATTTACACTGACATAGTAACCCAGAAGCTGCAGCGGGATCACTGCCAGAGAAGTTGCAAAATGCGGATCTGTTTTCGGGATATAAACCGTAAAATCTGCAGTATCCTCGATATTATAGTTTCCAAACGTAGTAAGCCCCATCAGATACGCCCCACGGCTCCTGCACTCCACCATGTTGCTGACTGTTTTCTCATAAAGCTCCGGCTGTGTCAGGACACCGATCACAAGAGTGCCGTCCTCGATCAGGGAAATGGTGCCATGCTTCAGCTCACCAGCTGCATATGCCTCAGAATGGATGTAGCTGATCTCCTTCATCTTAAGGCTGCCCTCAAGGCTGATGGCATAATCGATCCCTCTTCCGATAAAAAAGATATCCTTTGCATTGGCCTGCTTGGAGGCAAACCACTGAAGCCTTTCCTTATCCTCGATGATCCTGCCGATCTTGTCCGGAAGTGTCTTCAGTTCCTTAATGTAGGACTCACACTGCTCCTCTGAGATCTTTCCGCGGACCAGTGCCATCTGCAATGCCAGCACATAGGAAGCGATCAGCTGTGTACTGTACGCCTTGGTGGTAGCAACCGAGATCTCCGGTCCTGCAAGTGTGTAGAATACATGATCCGCCTCTCTTGCAATGGAAGAGCCGACCACATTGACAATAGCCAGCGTGCGAATCCCCTTCTCCTTACATTCCCGAAGCGCAGCCAGACTGTCCGCAGTCTCACCGGACTGACTGATGATCACTGCCAGGCCGTCAGGATCCAGAAGTGGCTTCCGGTAACGGAACTCCGAAGCAAGCTCCACACGCACCGGAAGACCTGCAAGATCCTCGATCACATACTGTGCAGCCATTCCCACATGGTAAGCAGAGCCGCAGGCCACGATATAAACCTGGCTGATGCTGCGGATCCTCTCATCATCCAGACCGATCTCTGTCAGATCCAGCTTGTCCTCCCGGATAACGGAATTCAGTGTATCTGCGACTGCTTTCGGCTGCTCATGGATCTCCTTCATCATGAAATGCTCAAAACCGGCTTTCTCCGCTGCCTCTGCATCCCACTCAATGATCTTAGGCTCCTTCTCGATCTTCTCGCCATCCAGATTGTAAAAAGTGATCTCACCCGGTTTTACACATGCCAGCTCCAGATTTCCGATATAATAAACATTTCTTGTATACTTCAGGATCGCAGGAACATCCGATGCGATATAGGATTCTCCATTCTCCACACCCAGGATCATAGGGCTGTCTTTTCTCGCTACAAAGATCTCTTCCGGATAATCACGGAACATCATTGCCAGCGCATAGGAACCACGGATACGCACCATGGCATGACGCACTGCCTCAACCGGAGATCCGCCGTATTTCTGGTAGTAATAATCCACCAGCTTCACAGCAACCTCCGTATCTGTGGAAGAATAAAAAGAATATCCCCTGCGGAGAAGCTTCTCCTTCAGCTCCTGGTAATTCTCGATAATGCCGTTATGCACAGCTGCCACATTTCCGTTATCACTGACATGAGGATGGGCATTGACCTCTGATGGTTCTCCGTGAGTTGCCCAGCGGGTATGACCGATCCCGCACATACCCGGAACAGATTCACCTGCGTTTGTTTTCTCCAGAAGGACCTTCAGACGGCCCTTCGCCTTAATGATCTCGATATCCTTTTCCCCGTCACGCACTGCGATGCCGGCGGAATCATATCCTCTATATTCCAGTTTGGAAAGCCCGTCCAGAAGGATGGGTGCTGCCTGATGCCTGCCTGTAAAACCTACAATTCCACACATGATTTTTTTCTCCTCTTATTGCATTTTTATATTCTTCTGACTGCTCCGTTCTTCAGACACCTGCGGTCTGCATCCAGGACATCACTCTGCCACATGCCCCTTCTTACGGACGATCTCAACCACCTGGTCCACATATTTTCTGCAAAGCTCCTCACTCTCTGCCTCTACCATAACA
This sequence comes from Blautia sp. MCC270, assembly GCF_018785605.1. Classification (NCBI taxonomy): domain Bacteria; kingdom Bacillati; phylum Bacillota; class Clostridia; order Lachnospirales; family Lachnospiraceae; genus Blautia; species Blautia sp. MCC270. The sequence continues at coordinate 82,717 of NZ_WQQD01000028.1, read as the reverse complement.
CGGAGCAGAGGTTCTGTACCGGATTCTCTCACCAGGATCCTTCCGGTGTCTCCAAGCGCCTCAGCCACACTCTCTACTGCTGCCTGCACATCTACATCTGCCTGCGCTGCTGCCTTGTCATGGACACGCACGTTCTCAAGAACCTGGGGATAGATCGCCAGATCAGCAGTAAGCTCACTGAGCTTTTTCTTCCTTGCCATTATAACTTCCATCATCTTCAGACTTGTAAGGATGCCATCCCCGGTAGATGCATACTTGGAAAAAATAATATGCCCGGACTGCTCACCACCAATACGGCAGCCATTCTGCATCATATATTCATAAACATATTTATCCCCTACTGCTGTCTTCGCATACTCGATATCAAGAGCATCAAAAGCCTTGTAAAGGCCAAAATTGGACATTACCGTAGTTACAACCGTATTGGTGAGAAGCTTTCCGCGCTCCTTCATGTAACGACCGTACACATAAAGGATCGCATCCCCGCTGACCACATTTCCCTTCTCATCCACACAGAGACAGCGGTCCGCATCTCCATCGTAGGCAAAGCCAACATCCAGCCCCTTCTCCACTACAAGCTTCTGGAGACCCTCGATATGGGTGGAACCGGCATTGTTATTGATATTGGTACCATCCGGCTCAGCATTGATCACATAAGTCTTCGCTCCCAGCGCATCAAAAACCGCCTTTGCGATATTCCATGCACTTCCGTTGGCACAGTCCAGACCAATCTGCATTCCCTTAAAGGAATATACTCCCAGGGAGATCAGATATCCTATGTAACGGTTGCGGCCTGCCGAATAATCCACCGTCCTGCCGATCTCACCGCCCTTTGTAAAAGGAATCTCATGCCATTTCTCTCCGAACAGCTGAAGACGGTCATCCAGATAATCCTCCACCAGAGCGATGATCTCCTCCTCCATCTTCTCACCCTGGCCGTTGATCAGCTTGATCCCGTTATCATAATAAGGATTATGGCTGGCAGAGATCATGATACCGCAGTCAAAACCATCGGTACGGGCAACATAAGCCACAGACGGCGTTGTTGTCACGTGGAGAAGATAAGCATCCGCTCCGGACGCCACCAGTCCGCCAACCAGCGAATACTCAAACATATAGCTGGAACGTCGGGTATCCTTGCCGATCACGATCCTGGCCGCAGCCGTCTCCCCCGCTCTTCTGCGCAGCTCATTATAATACCATCCCAGAAAACGCCCGATCTTGAAAGCATGATCTGCAGTTAACGAAACACCCGCTTCTCCACGGAAACCATCTGTACCAAAATATTTTCCCATTTCTTGCTCTCCTTTGTGTATTAATATTTATAACTTATCTTATATATTGATATATCATACAGATCGATCAGAATTCCTTCTGCCATTTCTGTATGCACATCTATAATACTGTTTATTTAATCATCTTAGCTGAATCAATTTTATCTTCAAATAAATACCAATTATGATGTGTTTTTCCCTCTTGAAATTCTGCTGGTCCATATTGACTGTATATAATTCGTGCCTTCAGAGTAGCACAATACGCTCTTTTTGTCTATCGATTTATTTCAACTCCGTTCGACAAACATATCCGCTTTACCTGCACAGCTCTGAAGCTTTTTCACAAAATCCTCTTTCCAAAAGGGAAAGCAACAAACTATGTTACCCTGAAAATGGATCAGATGATAAAATAACTCTGATCACATAACAAGATCGAAG